>CAZYFL010000356.1:0-2552 GCA_964646805.1 uncultured Elusimicrobiaceae bacterium
AATTCAGAATAGCCTGCGAATAAGCCTCCAACAGCTAAACCGCAAGCACAAACTGCTGTCATCATGCCACACCACCAAGTCCTCAAATCTTATCGCTGGCATCTTCATTCTGACTTCTGAATTCTGAATTCTGTCTACCTCAGTAGTTACATCGTCTACTCAGGTAGACAGAATTCAGGAGTCAGAATTCAGAATAGCCTGCGAATAAGCCTCCAACAGCTAAACCGCAAGCACAAACTGCTGTCATCATGCCACACCACCAAGTCCTCAAATCTTATCGCTGGCATCTTCATTCTGACTTCTGAATTCTGAATTCTGTCTACCTCAGTAGTTACATCGTCTACTTGAACTTTTCCGCCACTTTCCTGTAGGCATCCCTGAAAGGCATACCAAGCTTTACCAGTTTATAAACTTCTTCAGTGGCGAATAATTCCCCTGAAAGCGCGCAGTTCTTCTCGTCAAAACGCAGACCTTCCACTACCACTGACATTATCCCCAGCGAAGCCGGCACGGCGTCGAGGCAGCTGAAAAGCGGGCCTTTTGCCAGCTGTATGTCCCTGTTGTAGCCGGAAATCAGGTTTCCTGCGAGACTTTTTATCTTGAATTCCTCTCCGAGCGCCACATGGTACTTACCCCTCACCAGCTCCAGCACGTCAGGATTCTTCTTCTGTGGCATTATGGAACTCCCCGTGCAGAAAGCGTCCGGCAGCTTTACGAAACCGAACTCGGGCATACTGAACATGATAAGGTCAGAGCACAGCTTGTTCAGGTCAAACATGATCTGGGAGCAGAGGTGTGCGATCGTAGCCTCAAACTTATTCCTGCTCATCTGGGCGTAGATGGGGTTCTCCATGGGCCTGGCGAAGCCCAGCAGGGAGGCGGTGAAACGTTTATCTATTTTCAGCGCCGGCACCCCGTAGCCCGCCGCCGAACCCAGCGGAGACTGGTCTATCAGCTTCAGCACGAAATCGGCGAACAGCGAGTTATCGCCGGCGGAATCGGAGAAGCAGCCAAGCCAGGAACCTACCGTAGTAGGCATGGCCCGCCGCATATGCGTGTAGCCGGGAAGCGGTATCTTCCCCTGCCTCTTCCCCGCCGCCTGCAGGGCTTTTTTAAAGCGGGCCAGGTGTTGCTTTATAGCGCCGAGGCTTTCCTTTTCGTAGAGCCGCAGGGCCGTGAGCACCTGGTCGTTGCGGGACCTCGCGGTGTGGATTTTCTTCCCTGCAGCTCCGTACTTCAAGACCAGCCGGTTTTCAATGGCCGTATGGCAGTCCTCATCCTCTTTTTTTATAACGAAGCCGCCTTTTGCGTCCAGCCGCATTATTTCCCGTAATCCCCTTACCAGGCGGCCGAGCTCGCTTTCAGTCAGCAGCCCGATCCTGCGCAGCATTTTGGCGTGGGCTATGGACGCAATACAGTCGTGCTTCACCAGGCGCCGGTCCAGCAGGTAATCGTCCCCAACGGTAAAGGACTCTATCTCCTTGTTCAGTTCGCAGCCCTTGTCCCAGAGTTTCATTGCGTGCGCAGGTGCCGTATCAAAGGGCTATGCCCGTCAGACGGCCATTTTTTACCGCCATGTTTTTTCATGATAGCGCTGTGCGCCATCAGCCGGGTGGCGTGGATCTTTATGAAGCCCTCAGAATCCTTCTGGTTGAAGCCGCCCTCTATATCCATGCTGGAAATATCTTTATTGTAGAGGGAACTCGGACTTTTCCGGCCGGTCACTATAACGTTACCCTTGTATAATTTCAGGTTGACCGTCCCGTCAATAGCCTCCTGGCTTTTGTTGATCGCCGACATTAAGAAGTCCATCTCAGGACTGAACCAGAATCCGTTGTATACAAGCTCCGCGAATTTCGGGGAAAGCATGTCGCGCAGCCTCATAACCTCCCTGTCCATCGCTATGCCCTCTATATCTTTGTGCGCGGCGAACAGTATGGTCCCGCCCGGGGTTTCATATATGCCCCTGGATTTGATGCCAACGAAGCGGTTTTCCACCATGTCTATCCTGCCTATCCCGTTCTTTGCCCCAAGCTCGTTGAGCAGCATGAAAAGTTTCAACGGTTCCGTTTCCGACCCGCCCTTGTCCAAATCCGTGACCCTTACGGGGATGCCATCCCTGAACTGTATGCTGATCCGGGCCGGCCTGTCCGGGGCTTTTTGGGGGGAGACGGTCTTTGAAAAGATGTCCTCCGCTGGTTCGCGGGAAGGATCCTCCAGGATGCCCGCCTCGTGGCTGATGTGCAGCAGGTTGTCGTCCTCGCTGTAAGGTTTTTTTATAGTTGAACTTATCCCGATGCCCCTGGCTTCGGCGTATTTTATCAGATCGGTCCGGCCCTTGAATTTCTGCAGGAAGGAGTCCATTTTCCACGGGGCGAGCACTTTTATTTTCGGATTGAGCGCATAATAAGCCAGCTCAAAGCGCACCTGGTCGTTCCCCTTGCCCGTAGCCCCGTGGGAGACAAAGCCGGCGTTCTCCCTGGCCGCTATCTCTATCTGCCTCTTTGCGATGAGGGGCCGCGCCGCCGCAGTGCCCAGGAGATAGCGCCCCT
>CAZYFL010000357.1:0-2528 GCA_964646805.1 uncultured Elusimicrobiaceae bacterium
TGACGCTTCGTCTATAAAATAAAACCGCAGACTATCCTCTTTTTCCTCAATTTCAGAAAGCAGGCGGGTTTTGAATTTCACCCATTCGCTGTCGCCTACCTTGCATTCAAACACGGATTTCTGCACCCGCTGGCCGTAATCCTTACAGGTCAAAGCAACCCTCCTTAATCTGCGGCGACCTTTTGCTGTTTCAGTGTTAACGTCATAGCCGACTACGATAATCATGCGCTCACCTCAAAACACAAGGCGGATATTCCTGTATATCCCCCCTGATGTAGCGCGCCAGTAGCCTGGCCTGCGCGAAAGGCAGCATTCCCACAATCATCTTCTGGTCAAGCAAAGGGTGCTGAACCTCTTCCTGCTTACGCTGCTGATAGCCGGAAACTACCGCCTTTCTGGCGGTATCGCTCATCTCAACCGCGCCGCCGTCTCTTTTGGTAAAGCCGCTTTTATCAACTTCCTTCCTGTTTATAAGCGTCAGAACATGCCTGTCGGCTATCATCGGGCGAAATTCTTCCATCAAATCCAGCGCAAGCGACGGACGACCGGGCCTATCGGAATGCAGGAACCCCACATTGGGGTCCAGGCCGGCGGCGGTAAGCGCGGCCACGCAGTCATGAAGCAATAAAGCGTAGGAAAATGAGAGCAAAGCGTTAGCCGGGTCCAGCGGAGGCCGCCGGTTCCGGTTCGTGATTTTGAAATCCTCACGTTGCTGCTTCATAAGATTGTTGAAAACACCAAAATAAATTTTAGCGCCCTCGCCTTCATAACCGCGCGCTTCATCCACGGATTTGGCGGTCTCCAGCTTTTTGATGAAATGAGCTATGTCATGAGCGGCTTTATCCAAGGCCGCAACATCGTCCGCATTGTCTATCTGCCTTGCGGTCCGCATAAGAACGCCGCGTGAATTCTGGAGTTTCCCGGCTATGATCCACCGTGCTATTTTAAGAGATTCCTCCGGCTTGTCCGCCTTACGGAACTGCTCGCGACGGAGCAACACATTCCCCGACTGCGGCGCATCCACCCTGGCGATAAGCCTGCCGGTCGCGCTCATAAAGGTGAAAGCTGCCCCGTGCTCCGCGCAAAGTTGCATAACCCCGGGCGAAACCATCACATTGCCGAAGATGCAGACAGATTCAAGATGATGAATGGGCACGCTAAGGCGCGTTTCTTTTTCTATCTCCACTTTCACCGTAAGATGGTCCCGGTGCAAATAAGCGCCCTGCGTCATAACATAAAGAGTATTCTGTGTTACAGAGTCCATAGGCTATTTCCTTGCGTCCACCGCGGATCCGTCAAGCAAAAGCGCCATCTGCTCCGGAGATGGGAGCTCTTTTTTAAGGCCGCGTGGCACAGTGCGGACCAGTTTGTACGCTCCAACGCCTATGGGCTTTCTTGACTCCCTTAAAGCGTACTCCACTATTGTTCTGTCTTTGGTTTTGCAAATAATGATGCCTATGGAAGGATTTTCATCTTTTGTTCTCACCAAATCATCTAAGGCGGCAAGGTAAAATTGCATCTTGCCGACATATTCAGGAAGGAACTCGCCTATTTTAAGTTCAACGGCCACCAGGCATTTCAAATGCCTGTGATACAGCAGGATATCAATAAAATATTCCCGTCCGCTTATTTCAAGACGGAATTGGCTTCCGGCGAAGGTGAAAATACCACCCATTTCCACCAGGAACCGGTTGATCTTTCCAATCAAAGCCACCTCAAGCTCTTTTTCGCTATGTTCTTCGCCCAGCTCAAGGAAATCAAAAGTATATTCGTCTTTTACGGCAAGCTTGGCCTGATTCCTTATTTTTTCCGGCACTGTCTTTTCAAAATTAGTCTGGTTATTCAGGTATTTATTGTATGTTCCGGCTTCAATATTCAAAGCTAGCACATCTTTGGTCCAGCCGAATTTTTTAACCATGCGGACATAAAATTCACGCTCCAGATTATCTTTGCATTTTTCAAGAACGATAATATTGTGTGTCCACCCTATTTCTGCCACCAATGGTGGCAGTTTTACATTTTGATAATATTCCAGATAAAAAGTCCGCATCCTCCATATGTTTCTGGCGGAGAAACCCTGAATACCGGGGAATTCCGCTTGAAGGTCTTTAGCCAGACGCTCCACTATTGATTTTCCCCATGTCTCGCCTTTCTGGCGCTCTTCAATCAGCAGGCCTATATCCCCGTAGAGGCCTATGAGTTCTTTATTTACAGCCTTAAGCGCCTCATACTGAGCCGCGCGGACGCGGCCTTTTATATCGGAAAGCAGAGTGGCGTATTCGGATATAAGTTTTTTCTCCATATTTTTATTCCTCTATGGCGAACAACCCGCGATTCACGGCTGAAACTTTGCCGGGGACTGACGTAATCTCGGGCATGCAGATGTTTTTAAGCGAGCAGCCCTCGCAGCGCGGGCCGGGAACAGGGGGCGGAACTTTGCCGGTTTCAGTGTCCCGTCCTGTATAATTGAGATATATTCTGTAGCCTAGTTCTGTTGACATTCTGGCCTCCGGAAATTAAGCCTGGAG
>CAZYFL010000358.1:0-2515 GCA_964646805.1 uncultured Elusimicrobiaceae bacterium
CCGGCTCTCGCTGGTGGATAAACTTTACTCCAGGGAGCTGCTGGATAAAATGGAAGGCGCCCTGAAAACCTTCCGCGCCGGCAGGAAGAACTAGAAATCCGGCAATACTTGGAGCCGAAGGCGAACATACAGGAATGCCGCCGCGACCTGCAGGCCACGGCGATAATTGGCCATACTAAAAGGCCATTCTCAAAAGATAAGCGTCCCAGAACTCCCTGGGAGTGAGCACAAGGGTGTTCATGTGGCGGGGTGGAAAATGGGATTTGTTGCTGGTGATCAAAAATTCCGCTTTCGCGGTTTCTGCACACTCCAGAAAACGGTTATCAGAGGTGTCCTTCTGACAAAGATTCAGTGTCTTCTTAGGAGAAACCAATTTGGACCGGGATTTAAACAGGGCAAGAAGACTCCCAATCTTCCGTGGTTCAAAACCAAAACGCGGGCGACGCAACACCCTATCCATCTCGGCTAAGATGGGCTGTGAAAGGGCCGCGTGGATCTTGCTCTGCAGGGCCAGGTCTAAGATTGTCGCTGGAAGACTATCCGCAGCCAAAAGGCCGGACACAATAACATTCGTGTCCAAAACTACGCGGATCACAAATGAGCACGTCTGGCCGTGCGGATTTCGCGTGAGATTTCTTTTAAAGAGATTTTATCCAGACCTTTGGCTTTAGATTCAAGTTGTAGCTCTACGACAACAGAGGCCCGCTTTTGCCTGAGGATGGTGGTCAGGTAATCCGAAATACTCATCAGGACGGCCTTCGGCCTGCCACGGGAGCTGACAAGATATCTAAGTTGACTTCGATCGAGGCCGTTAACAAGACCTGACAAGCGGTGCCGCGCCTGGTCTAAACCGATAATCTGAGTAGTCATTTATATTCCTCCAACCTATACATTAGTATACAGGTTGGTAGGCTAGTAGTCAAGGGCCCTTTGGCGGCCGTCATCATCCAGAACGGCGCGATTATGAGTGTCGCATTCGTGCTACTTTTGCGACACTGGGGGATAATCTATAGGCAACACAAAGCTTATTACACTTAAAACGGGTTGATTCAACCGCAGTTTAATATCAACGGTTTTTGGGTTTAAGTGAGCATTTATAGACGGTTGAATTTCCCTGTTCGCTCGGGATCATTTTGAGCCGATACATAAGCCCGGTTTCGTCGCTTACTTTGATTTCGGCCGGTTTATCTCTTAACGTCACTATTGATGGCCGTGATAAAAGTTTCATGGAACCGTCGCTTTGTTTCTTAAAAACGGATACGTCTATTTTAACCGCTTTTTCATCAACGGAAGTAATCTGTATTCTCAGAAGCATATCATTGAAGACGATTTCCTGAGCCTGTGCGTTCGCGACCAGCAGATTTCCAAAAATCTCCGGGGAATCTCTCAGCTGCACTAAATAATTGAGCGAGAACAACTTTTTTAGTCCGCCTTTTATGGTCTTCGCCGTGCTTGGAATCAGAAAAACCGCCAGAGCCGCGCAAACGGCAAACCCAGTCAAAACGGCGGGCGCGGACCGTAGCGGCGGCCGGAAAAAACTGCCCGGCCGGGTCTGTTTTTTAATGGCATTTCTGACGCCGGGCCACAAATCACGAGGCTTATAAAATTCCGGCCGAACGCATATTTTATTGAAAACAGCCTCAAGGTTTTCTTCATCCTGTAAATCCATAGCTGGCCTCCTTGTAATCGCCCTGTTTTGTAAAATACTCAGGGAACCGGGGCGACAATTGGCTGTAAAGCGATTTCCGGGCTTTTAAGAGCCGTAGGCTCACCGCATTTTGCGAAACACCCAGACCGGCGGCGATGTCTTTGACGTCGGCGCCGTGAAAATGGAAAAGCACAAAAGCCTCTCTAAGAGGAACCGACAGGTTTCTTATCGCCTTGTCAAGATATTGCGATAGTTCCCGTCTGGTTATTGACTCTTCCGGATTATCATTCCGGTCGGACGGTTCCGGAAAAACATGTTCATCCTCATGAAACCGCTCAAGACTAAAAAAATTTATAATGGCCTTCCGGCGCAATCTGTTGCGCGTTATATTAAGTGCAATGGTATAAAGCCAGTTAAAAAAACTGCGGGTGGGATCGTAAAGTTTAAGGCCGGAGTAGGCTCTGATAAAGGCCGCCTGCGCTATATCTTCGGCCTCGGGAATGCTACCGGTCATCCTTAACGCCAGATCATAAAGCCGACTCTGATATTTTTCCACCAGCGGCCTGAAAGCCTCCGGATCACCTTTTAACGTTTCCGCCACCAGGCGGACGTCTTCCTGTTGCATTTAGCCCCCTCATTATCCTGCGGAATCCCGCGGCGGCGGGATATTCCGCCGCCGCGCACCGGACAACCACCGCTCAGATCACCGGGCAACGCTCTTGCACTTGATTTTACCATCTTCTTTTATGCAAGTGGTCGTTATTCCTTTAGAGCCGGAATCGCCGCCGCCGGTTGTGCAGACAATTTTTCCGTCTTTGCTGTTGCAAACAGTCCGCGCAGTTCCCGCGCCGGTATTATGGGCATACA
>CAZYFL010000359.1:0-2512 GCA_964646805.1 uncultured Elusimicrobiaceae bacterium
GCAGATTATTCTGAATTCTGGCTTCTGGATTCTGGCTACCTGAGCAGTTACGATAGTTATGCATAATCGCCACAACTTCTTTTATGAATAGAATTTTTTTTAGGTATATCGCGCGCAGTTTCTGGGGGCCTTTCGGCTTCGGGTTGGGCATTTTCTGCCTGCTCAGGTAGACAGTAGTCAGAATTCAGTAGTCAGGAGTAAGAAGTTGCAGATTATTCTGAATTCTGGCTTCTGGATTCTGGCTACCTGAGCAGTTACGATAGTTATGCATAACCACCGCAATTTCTTTCATGAATAAAATTTTTTTCAGGTATATCGCGCGCAGTTTCTGGGGGCCTTTCGGCTTCGGGCTGGGCATCTTCTGTCTGCTGCTTATTTTCGGAAGCCTTTTTGATAAACTGAATTTTTTCATGAAGAGCGGTTCCTCGCCCGGGCTTTTCGCCAGGTATATCCTCTACCAGTCGCCTTATTTTATCGTCAAGATGATGCCGATGGCCACCTTGCTGGCGGTGCTGTTCTCGCTGGGGGGCATGATGTCAAGAGGCGAGTGGAAAGCGGGTCTCGCCGGCGGCTGGCGGCCTTTTGATATGATCAAGCCGCTGCTGGCCTGCGCCCTGCTGGCCGGATTCGGGCAGTTTGTCCTGCAGGAAACCGCCGCGCCGGATCTTTATATGCGCTCCGAATATCTTTTTGAGGGCAAGATGCGCGGCCGCGACGACTGGCAGCGGCTGGTAAAAAAAGACGTCTCCTTTTCGGCCGGGGACGAGGTTTTTGTGACGGCCCGCCTTTTTGACGGGCGCCGTAAGACGATGGAAAGTGTGATAGCCGGCATTTACAGGGAGGGGCGGCTCTCGCTGGAGATAAACGCGGCCTCCGCCGACTGGCAGCCCGGCGCCGGGCGCTGGACATTCTCCGATGGAGTTATTATAAAATACGACGGGGATTTAAGGGCGGCCACGAAGCGCTTTGCGCGCTACCAGTCGGCAATTTCGGTGCGGCCGGAAAACCTGGCGCTGGAGAAGCTTGTGCCTGACGGAGTTTCAACTTTAGACGTGTTGCGCCGCCTGCGCCGCCTGGAGGCGGTGGGCGCCTCCGCCGCGGCCGAACGTACGCTGCTGTGGGTAAAAATAGCCGCGCCGCTGGCCAATCCGGCCATGGCGCTTATCGGCGCCGCCATGGCGCTGCTGGCGCGGAAAAATAACCGCTATTTCAGTTTCGGGCTGTCGGTGGGTTTCGGTTTGTTCTTCTGGGTGGTGATAATAATGGCGCAGGAGGCCGGCAACGCCGGGTTGGCGCCGCCTTTCATAGCCGGCCTGGCCCCGGCCGCGCTGTTCGCGCTGGTCTCGCTCTGGGGCCTGCGCCGCGCCCGGACAATATAACAGAATGGATTTGTAACTACTCAGGTAGCCAGAATTCAGGAGTCAGAATTCAGAATAGCCTGCAAATAAGCCTCCAACATCTTCATTCTGACTCCTGAATTCTGAATTCTGTCTACTTGAGAAGTTACATGGAATTTCATAATCGTTTGACTTTTGTTTTTCTCAGATAGGCGGCGATGCGTTTTTTTATTTCGGCGCGCAGTTCCACGGGTTCTATTATAGTTATTTCCGGCATCCAGTGCAGCGCCAGTGGGACCACTTCCATGGGGTGGCGTATTACCGATTTCACCGTAACGCTGCCGTCCGGGGCCGGTCTGGAAACTTTCTGGTGCGGCAATATTTCCTTGCTCTGCAGGAAATCCGCCGCCGCGCCGTCCGCCTTAATTGTTATCCTGGTTTTTTTCCCTTCGCCGACTCCCCAGATGGTGGTGGCCGTGCCTATTATTTTTTTTATCAATTTCCGGGAGGGCGGGGTGAATTCTTCAGGCAGTATCTCAAGGCGCTTTATGCGGTCCACCCTGTATTTGCGGAACTGGCCGGCTTCTCCGCCGTCCACGGAGGCCATCATGTAAAAAAAGTTTTCGCTGGCGAGTATTTTTACCGGACAGAGCGCCCTTTCCTTTACACCCTCCGCCGCCGTGTAGCGCACCTTAAGCTTTTTATTGTGCTCTATAGCGAAAATGATGTCCTCGTAAAATCTGCGGGTGAGCGGGTTCAACACCCTGGAGCCCACGGCGTAGAAAGGGGAGTCCCCGGCGCTGGCGGCTGTGACCCTGTCAAAAATTTTATCAAAAGCATCCTTTATGGTTCCGCCAAGGCCGCCGGCCATCTCGCTCATCAATACCAGCACGGAGAGTTGCTCGCTGGTAAGGTTGAAGTTTCTGAGGGAAATCCCGCCTGCGAAGGCGTAAGTGCCTTTCTGCGGGGTGTCGAGGTGAAAACCGGTTAGGTTTATGCGCTCTATATCGCGCTGTATGGAGCGTTCGGAAACGCCGAATTCGGCGGAGAGGGCCGAGATGCGCACCGGACCTTCGTTGAGTCTGTTAAGGATGTTCAGCACCCGGAAATATTTTTTATCGCCTGAATCTTTCCGATACATTCCGCCTCCTTGCCGCCTAATTATACAATTTATT
>CAZYFL010000360.1:0-2505 GCA_964646805.1 uncultured Elusimicrobiaceae bacterium
TTCTGACTCCTGAATTCTGACTCCTGAATTCTACCTGAGCAGTTACTCCGAAAGGATGAAGGCTTACTTGATCCCTGTAGCCTTTTTTACGTTACCCTCACTTCTTCCAGACGCACTATGCCGTCCTTATTGAGGACTATGCGTATGCGCTCGTAATGTATATTCACCTTCGCTTCCCTGCCAAAATAAGTGTACTTGAGCACCATGTTGAGGTGGTATACCCGCGCGCAGACCGCCGCGCGCAGTTCGCCTGTGGCTGGGTCCACATAGGGATAATTCACTACCGAGTCGTCAGCCTGCTCTATCAGTTCGCGTATATTGAAGCGCATAATATCGTTGAGATCGCGGCGGCGCTCGTGGCTCTTTATGATCACCTCGGGATAGAGCGCTATCTCCTTCTTATACTTGAAGACCCGCTCCGGCTTCCCCTCCTCGTCTATGGAGGTGATATTGTCTATGCGGCGCAGGCGGGCGATGTCGGGCGGGAGGTTCCGGTCGGAGATAAAGGTTACGGCTTCCTTAAGCAGGCCTATACGCTCTCCGCCGCCGGAAGAGTCCAGTATGTCTATCTTGCGGTCGGAAATCCAGCGCGTGAGGTTTTTTGAGAACAGCAGCTTCAGCCAGTCTTTTATGCGGTCCTTAAAAATATAGCTGATAACCACGGCCAGCACGAAGGGCATGCTGTTCATGGCGTAGCGGCTCTGGAAATAAAGCGTGATCAGCGCCGCAAAGAGCATGGCCCCGCCGGCGGCCAGACCGAAGAATACCTGGGTCAGGCCTTCCCATTCCGAAAACTCGGCCTTAAGATACAGCACGCTGGAGATGAATTTTTTAAGCACGCCGCGACGGTAGATTATAACCTCGTTGGAGGAGCCGGGCGCCAGCACCGACGGGTACTTCATGGCCTGCCGGTAACGATTCTGGAAGGTGACTATGGCCAGAATTCCGTTTTCCACGGCTTTGAAGCGCTCCCGCGCGTCGGCATTGTTCCTGAGCGCCTCTATAAGCGAGGTCAGGTATTCCTCAAGTATAAGACTCATGTATTCGTCAAAGAAGGCTGCCGTTTCCTTCACTTTCAAAGGCGCCGCCGGGTCGGAAACCCAGGCTTTAACAGAGGAGAGCGCTGTTTCCAATTTCTTAAGGTCCGCCAGGAAATTTTCAAGTCCCTCCGCCACGAACAGGCGCGACGTTTGCGGCCCAGCGCTGTCGCAGGCGGCCAACCCCTTCACAAACACCCTCACATAGTCGCGTATCTCGCCGCGTATTATGCAGCCCAGCATGCGGAACTCGTTGCAGATATTATCGGACAGCGTCTGGTCGCCGGCGCCTGACAGCGCCTTGCCCAGGTCTTCTTTTATACGGTTGAGCGGGGAAGTTGTAAGCGCGGGGTCGCAAAGTCTGCCAAGACTTATTTTGGGAGTGCGGAAGCGAATGTAACGCTGGCTGGAGTTGTAAAATTTATCCTTATTGTAATTGTGCGGCCCAATGTTGAGCGCGCGCGGTACGAAGAAATAGGTCTCCACCTCATAGGCGCTCTTCAGCGAAGCATCCAGATCTATGTCCAGCTTTATCTCAAAGCGGTGTCTGTCGTGCAGCTTAATGTGCGAATCAAGTATGTCGTTCTGGTCTTCGATCACAATTTACGCCTATCCGGATGGTACTTTTCGTGCGCGCGCTTTATATCGCCCTTGTCCAGGTGGGAGTAAATCTGGGTGGTATTGAGGCTGACGTGGCCCAGCATCTCCTGCACCGAACGCAAATCAGCCCCTCCCTGCACCAGGTGGCTGGCGAAAGTATGGCGGAATAAATGGGGATGGGGTTTTATTTCTATCCCCGCCTCCCTGCCAAAGGCCACTATATCCTTCCACATCTGCACCCGGCTGAGCCGCCTGCCGGAGCGGTTTAAAAAAAGCTCGTCCGCCACGTCCCTGCCGCCGAATTTCTGCTGCCTGGAGGAAAGATACTCTTTAAGCCGGCTCAGCGCGGCCGAGTTTACCGGCACCATGCGTTCCTTTGAGCCCTTGCCGAAAACCCTCAACCAGCCCTGCTGAAAATTCACGGACTCAAGCCGCAGGTCCAACAGCTCGGACACCCTTATGCCCGAGGCGTAAAGCATCTCTATAGCGGCAGCGGCCCGCACCCTGGCGAAAGCTTCCCCCGCAGGGTAGACCAGAAGCTTTTCCATGTCCCGCCTGTCCAGGAAACGCGGCACTTTGCGCGGCAGTTTAGGCGCGCGGAAATTGGCGGTGGGGTCATTGACAGCCTTGCCTTCAAGGCGCAGGTAGCGGTAAAAAGCCCTCAGGGATTCCGTCTTGCGGTAAATGGAGGCAGCCCCAAGCCCCTTCTCTTTTTTCAAAGACCACAGGTAGGCTTCCAGGAACGGGACTTCAGCGCGGGCAGGGTCGGTCTTCCTGGCCTCGCAATAGGCTAGGAAAGCCCCTGTGTCCCCTGAGTAGGCCAGGCAGGTGTTCTTTGCCAGGCCCCGCTCCATGCCGAGATGCCGCG
>CAZYFL010000361.1:0-2480 GCA_964646805.1 uncultured Elusimicrobiaceae bacterium
AGACAGTAGTCAGAATTCAGTAGTCAGGAGTAAGAAGTTGCAGATTATTCTGAAATTCTGGATTCTGGCTACCTGAGCAGTTACATATTTAGGCCATAGGCTTGCTCCGCTTCGCTCCACCCTGCGGTGAAAAATGATATCAGGCTCTTAGGCTCTGTGACAGAGCCTTACCGCGACGCGATATAGAGCCACTTGCTGGTGGCGTTGAGGCTATGTGAAGCCGCGCACAGATTCTTAACGTCCCCTGAGAGTTTTTCCACGGCATTCTTCTCAGCCAGCAGCTGCGTCAATCCTTTACCGCGAATTTTTTTCCCGCCTTTTTTGGAGGAAACGGCATCGCGCATGGATGCCTTCTTTTTTTTGGCGGCCAACTGCGCCACCAGGACGTTTATCTGCCCCGCTTTGCGGTTAACTTTGCGGCTGTAGCTGAGTATGGCGTTGGTGTAGATTGAAAGGCCGGAGCCGGGTTGTATGGCGGAAAACTCCGTCTTGTTGAGGGCTGAGACGCGGTTGAGATTTTCAGCTATCGCCTTAAGACCGACGCTTAGGGCGAAAATGTTCTCCGCTCCAACAGGGCCGCCGGCGGAGTCCAGCGTCTCAATAGCTTCGTCCAGGTATTCGTCCTGGCGCACCAGCTTAAACAGGATACCCTTAAACCTCTTGATTTTCGCGTCGTCCTGTTTTACCACAGGGGCCTGGACGGGGGCGGTTTTTTTCGCTGCGTCTGCAAAAGTCAACCCCAGCCCGGTGAGAAGCATGAACCCGGCTGAAAGGGCGAGTTTATTTTTCATAGCGCGTTCCTCGGCCTGTATAGTCTATCCGTTGGAGAGCGCCGCTACACGGGCATTGGGACCGTAATTCTGAAGAAAAAAGGTCTATATGAACGTAGGCCTTTCGGGTAATATTTCTCATTCCTTTTGGCCGCTATCCCTTCATCCCCTTCAGCGCTTTGAGCGCCTGACCGCGGGTTTTTAATTTGCCCTCAAATTGCAGTAAATGTATTTTCTCAAGCAGCTCTCCCACGCGGGGACCTTCCGGCAGTTTCAACGTCTTCATCACGTCGTTGCCGTCTATAAGCCCGGCGGAGCGGAATCCCATATTCTTTTTTATGTAAACTCCGAAAAGCAGGTTGAGCACCTGCATATAGCGCAGCGTCTTTTTCGGAGAATTGTACGGCAGGCCGGCGGTGAGCTGGGACGGCGGGCTTTGCAGTTTCCTCCGCATCTCTTTCAACTGCCCGGAGGAAATATAACTGGCCTGGTCCGCCCAGGAAAGCGCAAGCAACGGGATGGTATATTCCCCCATCGTTCTGAAGAAGCGGAACATCGCCCTGTCCGAAATAACGCCGTTGGCGGCCAGGTTGCCGGGGCGCAGATGCATGCCTATTATTTTTGAAACCAGCCGGATATCCTCTCGGGAAAAACGCAGCCGCTCCATAACCTTCTCCGCCATTATAGCGCCGTATTCCTCGTGGCCGAAAAAGCGCAGTCGCCCGTTTCTCATGGCGGCCTTCGGCGGCTTGGCTATATCGTGCAGCAGGGCCGCGAATTTAAGGGTGCGCGGGGCGGGCATCAGCTCCGCCGCTTTTTTATGGTCCGGCAGATAAGCGGACAGGTTCTCAAAAAGGTGGTCCAGCCGCTGGACTACGCGCAGCGTGTGAGTTAACACCCCGCCTTTGCCGTAATAGCCGGTGGCGCAACTTTCCTGCGCCGCCAGCTCCGGGAAGACGGCGCAAAGCAACCCGTATTTATGCATAAGCGCCAGCCATTTGTGGGAGATGGGGCTTTCTAAAAGTTGTATAAGCTCTTCCCTTACGCGCTCCTGCGCAGTGGAGGCTATCAGGGCGGAGTGTTTCCTTACGGTTTTTAATGCCCCGGGGGTTATGCTGAAATCCAGCGCGGCCGCCACGCGGAAGGCCCGCAGAAGACGCACAGGGTCGTCGGTGAAAATTCCCCGTGAAACCGGCCTGACTTTTTTAGCGGCCAGGTCTTTCAGCCCTCCGCAGAAATCCGTGACTTTGGCCCTGTCCAGGCGCAGCCGGAAGCCGCCCGTTTTTTTATCCGGAGTGAAAACGGCGGCGGGGGTAAGCTTAAAAGCCAGCGCATTTATTGTGAAGTCCCGTCTCCTGAGGTCGGGTTCAAGCGCGCCGCCCACAAAAGGCATTATGTCTAGTTGGTAGAAAGGGACGCAAGCGCGCACCAGGCGGTAAACCTGGTTTTCTTCGTCCAAAGGGAAACAGGACGCGCCCAGCTTGCGGGCCAGGCGCTGCGTTTTAGCTTTGAAATCCGCCGAGGGCGGTACAGCCAGATCTATGTCTTTGAAGGGGCGTTTCAGGAGGGCGTCGCGCAGCGCCCCTCCCACCAGGTAAACTTCTCCGAAGACGCCGGTTATGGCAGCCGCTAGGTTCATTGTTGTAATCGTGTTGTTTTATCGTAACTACTCAGGTAGACAGAATTCAGGAGTCAGAATTCAGAATAGCC
>CAZYFL010000362.1:0-2459 GCA_964646805.1 uncultured Elusimicrobiaceae bacterium
ATTCTGACTTCTGGCTACCTGAGCAGTTACAATTATTCGTAACTACTTCTTCGCCAAGCCGTTTTTTACGGCTTCCATCAGGTCGTCGGTGTTGAAAGGTTTGGTGAGGAAGGCGGCCACCTGCGAGAAGCGCTGGAACATGGTGCGGGAGGGCTCAAGCGCCGAAAGCACCACTATAGGCAGCTTGCTCAGTTCCTCGTCCTCGGAAATCTGCGTGGCCAGCGAGTAGCCGTCTATGCCGGGCAGCATCACGTCCAGCACCAGCAGCTCCGGCTTGTAGGAGCGCAGCATGTCCATCACTTCGCGGCCGTTGTCGCAGACCTTTACCTGGTGGCCCAGCGACTCAAGCGTATACTGCACAAGGCTTGAGATTTCCAGATCGTCATCAACCACAAGAATTTTATTCCCCATGTGTACAAGTTTAATACATTAGCCGTTAATTTGTAAAGCAGAAATTTGCTACTGAAGTTTGCAACAGGCAGAAATTTGCTTTTTTAGGCCGAAACCGGCTGATAGGCGTAGTGAAGCAATCTGGTTTTCTGGCCCAAAAAGCGGGATTGCGGAGCTTGTTCCGAACGAAGTGAGGAATCTCGCTCCGGGTTTGCTTCGGCTATACCTCGCAACCGCTTCGCTCCTCGCAATGGCAACCAAATGTCAAGAAGCGTTGGACGCACTACACTATTGAGGTTGGTATATGATATTTGTGAATTAGAATGTGCCCTAAAGTTCTAAATTTTAATAGGTCAATTTTCAATGAAATTCAAGGACCTTTGGACCTGTCGGAACTCCTGTTTTTAAATTAAAATTTAAAGCAACAAACAGATAGAGACAGGGAGCTGGGGTCAAGATAATTAAAAAATTTATCTATATCCTCACTCAAACTTTGTCTGTCAGTTTAGTGATCATTCAAGGAGAAGGTTATGAAAAAAGCAATGATAGTAATGATGTTCAGCGCCATTGCAAACACTGCATTTGCAATGAACACTGTTGAGTTGAATAGTACCACCAATAAAGATATCCCGGTGATAGTAACCGAGATGTCTATAAATCTGCCGGAAGTTATAAAAGCGGGTATAATAAGCCCTGAACTTCAGGCTAAGATTGCACCACAAAGCCTTAGGAAAGAGTTAAAAGCTCTTGGCATTACTGCTAAGGTTAGCGTTTTTCAAATAGAAACGCTTCCACCGATACCTATGCTTGCAGTAGAGTTTGCCAGCTATAGCGACTTTAATAAAGCAAAACATCTTTTTGATGAAGCTGAAAGTGGTAAGCTTTATTATATGGGAGTCGAAGTATCTCCAAGAGTTTCCCGTGGGGATTCAGAAATTAAAAGCATGTATCTGAAGGAAGGTTACTCTTACATGCGTTGCCAGGCGTGGAGTTGGAGCGGAGGCAATGGGACATGGAACTGTCCTAGTCCTTATAGCGAGGCAGTTCGTGTATGTGCAATTGTTGACCAGAGCGGTTCGTATCTGCGGTCATGGCAGGAAGGCGGTTGCGCTATGGGACAAGGGACACCGGGATATTGTGTACAAAATTGCGGAGGGCCCGGTGGTCGGTAATAGCGCATGGCACGAATAGATAACGAATAACGCGAATGCGCAAAATGTTGCAAAGCCCCGCGGGATTTAAATCCCGCGGGGCTTTTTGGGCGCTTGGGCTTGCCCGCAGAAGCCGAACCGGAAACTTCGCCGCGAAGAACCCTGCATCAGAACGCGCATTCATATTTTCCGAACAACCGGGATGCCATTAATTATCCTTATTTCCGGTCCAGGGGTTGGCCGATAGGCTCAGACGTAGCCCAACTTCCGCAGTTAAAAATAAAAAGCGCTTGTTTTTTCAGCATTTTGTCCTTTAAAAGGTCAAAAGTCGGCACTACATTTTAGGCATCGAGTCCGGAATTCTCATCCGCTTCGGTAGTTCCACACCCAATCGTTGAAAGATAATTTTCTGCGCGTTTTCAGGGCTGACTACACTGCGCAACCGAATCCGCTCGCCGGTTGTTGTCGGCAATACGATATCACCGATTTGGATCTGCCCCACTTCTTCTAAAATTGTGCGCGGGGAATTCCCCAGTCCGGCGCGGCTTTGCCATTGCTCCAGAAATTTCCAAAGAATATACGCCAGAAAACAAACCAGAATATGCGACTGAACACGGTCTTCACGATGGTGCCAGATCGGCCTTATCCCAAGTTCGGATTTATGCACCCGGAAAGCTTCTTCAACCTGTGTCAGTTGAATATAGGTTTTCCAGATTTCCGCTTCCGTCCACTCTTTTACATTGCTGCGTAAAGCGTAACAGCCGTGGGTTTGTTTCTGCAAAAACTGCTCGGCTTCGTCGCGCCGCCAAACCAATCGTATTCCGGAGACCTGCTCGTCTGCCGCTTCACAATCTATTTGAAAAAAACGGGCGGCCCGCTGATTGCGTTCCAATATGCGGCCAATCTGCCGCTGAACCT
>CAZYFL010000363.1:0-2458 GCA_964646805.1 uncultured Elusimicrobiaceae bacterium
GGGAAACCGACGCAAGGGTTTCCTCGGCCCGGGCGCGCAGGGCAAGCCCGCCGCCACTCGCAACAACACAGAGGGAACTGGGTAGTTACAAATCTTTTTCAGTTCTTTCCATATCTTTTCAGGCAGCAACGGCACGGACTTAACCCGGACCCCGCAGGCGTTCTTTATCGCGTTGGCGACGGCCGGCGCCACGCCTATCAGCGGCACCTCGCCCAGCCCTTTGGCATGGTAGGGTCCGTCCTTGTACGATTTTTCCACAAAAGTTACATCATATCCGGGTTTATCAGCGGTAGTGGCGATTACATAGTCGGTAAAGTTGGGGTTTATCATTATCCCGTTCCTGTAAACCAAGTTCTCGTACATGGCCCAGCTCATACCCTGCAGTATGCCGCCCTGCGCCTGCCCCACGGCCAGGCGCGGGTTTACGATTTTACCCGCATCGTAGGCGGCCCAGATTTTTTTTACCCTGGCCACGCCGGTCTTCAGGTCCACCTCAACCTCGGCCGCGTCAGCCGAATAGGAATAGCTGACATAAGCGTCGCCTTGGCCGTCCTTCATCCTGAAAGTGGTGCGCGGGGCGGTATACCAGCCCTGCTCGCTCATCTTCAGGCGGCGGAACCAGCATTCGGCCACAACCGTTTTAAAGTTCACAGACTTCCCTCCCATGGAGAAAAGACCACCGCAGGCCGTCATCTTTTGGGAGGCGCCGGCGCCCAGAGAACCCAGAATATCGTAGGCGGTACTGAAAATACGGGTCCGTATCGGAGCTGCGGCTTCAATAATTGCGTTGCCGCTCATCAGCGTGGTGCGGCTGGCCACCGTAGGACCGGAGTCCGGCACCTTTGATGAATCCACCTCTTCAACTTTCACGTTTTTATAAGGCGCGTTCAGGGTCTCGGCGGCAATCTGCGCCAGCACCGTAAGCGCGCCCTGCCCCATTTCGGTATTACCGACATTCACACCCACGGAAGAGTCTTTGTAAATATTCACAAAGGCCCCGGCCCTGTCCAGACAGCGCCCCTTAGCCCCCAGCCCCACCCCGTAGTACGCCGCCGAAAATCCAACCCCCGTAACAATGTCCCCCACTTTATCCTTTAGCCCTAAGCCTTCAGCCTTTTTTTTATCCCACCCTGACCGCCTGCGCACCGTCCGAACGAGTTCCTTCAACCCGCAGGAGGAATTCAACCGCTGCCCGGTCGCAGTTTCATCTCCGGGTTTAAACAGATTCTTAAGGCGGAACTGCACCGGGTCCATGCCGATTTTTTCCGCCAGTTCGTCAATAAGCGACTCCTGCGCGAAGCAGATCTGCGGCTGACCGAAACCGCGGAAGGCCCCGCATGGCGCCTTGTTGGTGGCCACGGCAAAAGCCTTTATGTCCACGTTAGCTATTTTGTAAGGCCCGGCGGCGTGTACGGCGCCACGCCACAGAACTATAGGCGACAGCGTGGAGTAGGCTCCCCCGTCCAGCACGTACTTTATGCGGCAGGCGGTGATCTTTCCGTTCTTATCGGCGGCGTAGGCAACGCGGGCCCAGCCGGGATGGCGCTTTGACATGCTCTGAAAATCTTCCTTACGGCCGTAAATAAGCTTCACCGGACGGCCGGTCTTTGCGGCGCAGAGGGCGGCGTGTGAAGCAACCAGCGCGGGCACGTCTTCCTTCCCGCCGAAGCCGCCGCCGGTAACGGTCTGCAAAATCTTAACCTTGTGGTACGGGATACCAAGCGCGGCAGCCACGGCGTCCAGCACATAGAAGGGGCACTGCGTAGAGCTATGCACCGTCATGCCGCCGTCGGCCTCGGGCAGAGCTATAGCGCCCTGTGTCTCAAGGTAAGCGTGCACCTGGTAATTGGTGGAGAACTCTCCCTCCGCCGTGAAGGCGGCCTTTTTGAAAGCTTCGTCCACCGAGCCTTTCTTAATTACAAAACTGGAGAAGACATTGTCGCCGCCGTAAATTTTTACCGCGTCCTTCTCAAGCGCTTTCAGCGGATCTTCAAGGAAAGGCAGTTCTTTGTATTTTATTTCAACCAGTGCGGCGGCCTTTTTTGCGGCGCGGGCTGTTTTAGCCACCACCAGCGCCACCGTCTCTCCGGCGAAGCGGGTCTCTTTCTCCGGCAGGAAGGGGTAATCCTGCAACGTCATAGGCCACTTATTGACGCCCTTTATGTCTTTGTATGTGACTAAAGCCACATAGCCGGGCACACGGCCGGCTTTAGCGCCGGAGATGGAAAGTATCCTGATCCTGGGCCTGGGTGAACGGACCGCTGCCGCATACAGCATTCCGGCAAATTCCCTGTCGTCGGCGTATTGCGCCGCGCCGGTAACCTTTATCAGCGCGTCCTTTCTAAGCAGCGATTTCCCGACATAAGAAAGTTTTTGTTCTTTCATGGCGCTACTATTTTATTACTGCGATTCAGACAGCAGCGAAAGTCCTGCGGTTTAAACGCCGCCCAGTCGGGCC
>CAZYFL010000364.1:0-2404 GCA_964646805.1 uncultured Elusimicrobiaceae bacterium
GAAACGCCCTTTACAAGCGTCAGCGAGGCTCTGCCTAGCAGAAGGAACCTGGCGCGGGCCGGATGGTTGTCGCAAAGCGGCCGCAAAACCTCAAAAAGGCCTGGCAGGCGCTGGACTTCGTCTATAACCACCAGGCCGCGGAGGCCGGAAAGCGCCGTCTCCGGATTTTCAAGCGCCCGCCGCGATGCCGCCTCTTCCAGGTCAAAAATCTCCGCTTTGCCGTATTTTTCAGCCATCAGGCGCGCGAGAGTGGTTTTCCCCGTCTGACGCGCCCCCAGCAACACGGTAACGGGAGACTCCTTAATGCAGGAGGAAATGCGTTTTTCAAGCCTTAATCGCTTTATTGTATGTTGCATATTGTCATTGTACCTGATAATTTTCAACATTGTCAATGTAACGTAACAGTAAAAAAACTATGCAGATTAAAATTAATATTTTCAATTTACATAAAAGACGCGGCGACTGACAGAGGTCATTTTTTATGGCCACCGTTGAACGGATTATTCTTGTAGAAGGCCTTTCAGGCCCAGAACAGCGTACCAGAGGCCTGTAATTAACAGCGTCAGCCGGCCTATTTCATTGACGCGGCCGCTTAACCATGGGGTGACAAGGAGCACGGGAGAGATAAACAGCGAGGTGGCGCCGAAAAAGCCGCCGAAATAGGCAAAACCCCTTAAAACGTCCGCCATCTCCAGAAGCCGGATGAAGCCAGCGGCGAAAGGCGGGCAGATATTTATGCCGGTTACAAAGCCGAGAGCAACCGGCAGGCGTTTAAGAAATGGATTCATGTTTTTTTTCAGCAGGCAGTAGCCGGGCCCGCCTGAAACCCTGCCGACCGCAAGGAAAACCATCAGCAGACCACAGACCGCCATGGAAGCCGGTAGCAACCGGACCGGCATGACGTATTGCCCTGCTTTGCCGGCAAGCGAGGACAACAGGGCAAAAAACATATAGGCGGCAAAGCGCCCCCCCAGGAACTGCATGAAAATGTAGAAGTTGAATTTCCAAACGGCTTTCCCCTCCGCCAAGAGGTAAGGAGCCAGCAGCGGCAGGCAGGCGGACAGGCAGTAGAAGCCTGTGGAGAGGCCAAGCAGGAAACCTTCTGAGAATAGCGCTGGCATATTAAGAACGCTTGCACCAGCCGGCGGTTCTGCCGGTATACCGCTGTCTAAGGCAACATAATTTTTACAATATCACGCAGCGCGGCCGGGGCCCACAGCGAGGAAAACACTGTCCCGAGCAGAAGCGCCGAGAAGACAAAAAAGTGTTGAACCGAAACAAGCCGCCCCAAAATTCCTTTGGCGGCCGGCAGGTGAAGGCCAAAGACTGTATATTCGTGGAGGCCGCCAGGACAGGCCTCCAGGCATTGACCGCATAGGTTGCAGTAGGGTAGTATTTCCGCCTTGCCGCCCGGCGCGCAATTTATGGCCGTCATGGGGCAGGCCCTGGCGCATTTGCGGCAGCCGGCGCACTTCTCCCCGTCGATTGAAACTCTGAAAGGGTGAAACCGGCCCCAGAAGGCCTGCCAGGCGGCGAAAGGACACAGGAAAGAGCAAAATATCCTTTTCTTTGTCAGCAGCGGGGCTATGACCAGCGCGGCCAGGGCTAAGAACATGAGGCCGTACTGCGCACCCTGCAGATAACCCTCCCGGTCAAGAAAACTCCCTGTAAGTTTGAAGGGGCAAAGCCAAAGACAGTAAACGGGCAGCATATAGGCCAGCGAAACCAGCATCATAAAAACCAGTAGCGCGGCTGGCAGATCCCTTACCTTCAGCGCATGGCGGCCTATTTTTATAAGCGGGCGGCGGGCCAGGGAGCTAAGGCCGTCGTCAATGCCGCCGTAGAAGCAGCCCCAAGCGCACCAGCCCCGGCCCAGGGCTATGGTTAAAAACAGCCAGGCCGCGCCCAGCGTAAGCGGGCCCCAGAACTTCCAGCCGCCGCTCATAATGGCTAGGTACTGCTGGTAAAGATAATTGAGAAAATATGGCGCCATGGCTATATGGCAGAATGGAGTTTCCGTAAAACAGGAGGGGTCAAAAGCCCTGCCGAAAAGGCTGAGCTTAAAGTGCGCCAGGAAGGCCAGCGCCGAAACGGAGAAAAAAATCCTGCGATAAAATGAAACCCTGCCCGTATAGGCTATGGCATAGGCAATCCCTGCGGTGAAAAGCGCCCAGACCAGCGCGTAGAGGCGGCTTATTTCGCGGCCGGAAATCATAGAGGAGAAAAAGAGCGCCGGTATAAAAACCAGCGCGGCAAACGCGCCGGCGGATGCGGCCCTCAGTCCAGGCGAAACTGTTATCCCCATTTAGTACAATATTATCAAACTAACAACGGCAGGTGCAGGTAAAACTGAAATTTCAGCATAAGGGTTGATTTAGCCCCAATGCCAGTCACTTAACTCGAA
>CAZYFL010000365.1:0-2379 GCA_964646805.1 uncultured Elusimicrobiaceae bacterium
CATTTCATTTTCCCCGCTGTCTTACTCTAAGGGTAAAACCTGCGGATTCTTAACCCGAAAGTTGCAGTTGCGACTTTGGGTTGATTGTAATCATTATATCAAACAGAAAATTTCTGAAGAAGGGCCGAAAGGTCTGTTTTATAACGGCAAAAGACCTATAAGTTCAGACCTCCTGACATAGCTCTCCAATAATCTTTCCGCTTTTTGGCCTTACATCGGCATCTGGGCCATGCCAGAATATAACCGTAATGTGGTTCCCGGAAAACATATTTCCATCTTATTCAGCGTCTCACAGTCGGCTGATTCCAGAAGAATCAATATTTCAGCGCTTTTTAGTCCCACCTAATTACCCGCCCCCCCTTTACTCCCTGCTCCCATTTCCCTGATCAGCTTTGCCAGTTCTGCGACAGCTTTGGCTTCCTTAAAGGCCTTCGCTTCCATGAATTTCCGCTCCGCGTACCTTAAAACGAGGAAATACCTGTAACGGAAAAGCGGGGCGGGCAGGAATTCCGGCATAACCGACGGGGCTGAAAAACCGTTCTTCCGCAGATATGTCCGCATTAGGGCAAGGCCATCACGCTCGGAAGTTTTTTCCTTTATACGGACCAGGGCCAGCAGGAACCCGGCCATTTGCGAGCGCGGGTCGAGCAGAGCGGCCCTGCGGCATTCTCTTTCGGCCTGCTTCGGATACCCGGAAAGGAAATAGACGTTTGCCAAGTGCTCGTGCGCGCGCGCATCAGAGGTAATATCGTAGACGCGTATATTGTTGCCTATAACGGCACGGGGCTGTTTTCCCCGCAGCCAGTAGAGCATATCCTTGCCGAATTCGCGGAAATAAACGCCGTGCAGATTGTTGGCGCTTACCGCTAGGTATTCTTTGGACGGCAGGAGCCGGTTCACATGGCCGGTCTTTTCCTGCACTCCGGAGAAGAGGTCCTGAAAATCGCGGCCGATGTAGACTGCAAGGGTAGAGCCGAAATACGACAAGACAAGATCGGAGACGTTTTCCGCGTCCAGGTAACGATTAAGCCCTTTAATGTCCTGTCCCCAGTCCAGGTTGGAATCAAGGAGGTGTTCATGCCCGCCCTCCGGACCGCCGGCCAACTCATTGAAATAAGTAAGGTAATAAGGGTGCACGCTTGCCGACGCCTGGACCTGCCAGATCAAAAGCGCGGCCGGCAGGAAAACGGACAATTTTCCCTTAAGGAATTTGAACGCGCCGCCGCAAAAAACAAAAAGGAAAGGATAGACCGGCAGGACGTGGCGCAGCCCTACGTTAAAGCCCGAAAAGGAAGCCGCAAGGAGAAGAAATGCCGGGAAAACCATCAGGTAATCGGAGTCAAGATCGAAAAAGCGGCGTTCTTTAAGCCTTACCGCCGCGGCCATTACGGCGCAAATCATGGCCGGGAGCGGAGTTTTTACTACGAGGGCGTAAATAAAATAGTTCCAGAACCCCTTTACAGAGTATTGTCCGTTCATGAAAGATGAGTGCCCGCCGCCGACGAGGTCGCCCGTAGTTCTCAGCCCGGAGAAGAAATAATTTACAGAAAACACGCCGTAAAACGGCAGCAAAACAAAAACTGCGGTGATAAATACCGCTCCCAGCGCTATACACCTGCGCTTCAATCCGCCGCTCTCCTCCCTGTGACAGAAATATTCCAACAGGCAATGCCCCGCCAGCGCCGGGAGCAGGAGCATCGCGGTATGTTTTGCGTTCAAAGCCAGGCCCAGCGCCGCCCCCGCCAAGACCAGGTCCGCCGCTTTCTTCGTGCGGTTATAAAGGCTATAGCGCCAAATAGTGAGAAAGGCGAACACGGTAAACGCCATGTCATCGGTGGCCAGACCCGCATGGGCCAGGATATTCGGGCAGGTGGTATAGAGGAGCAGCGATAGCAGCCCCGCGGTTTTACCGTAGAGCTTTGCGGACCAGGCGTAAACCGCCAACCCGAGCAGCAGGGCTAAAAGTACTACCGGTAACCTGGCGTAAAATATAAGCTTGTCGGCCGGGAGCGCGTTATTATGAAGAAACTCCAGCGCGCACAGCCAGACATCCTGGTAATCTCTCCCCGTCTCCAGATTTTTCCAGTGCTTATTGCCGGTATCGAAACTGGCGCCCGCGCCAAGCAGAGGCAGGGCTATCAGGAGGGGCGCCAGGTTCGTCTTGTCATTGGCCAGGCGCCACTCCCCGGTCTTTACAAGTGAGTAACCATATGCTGTGTAGTAACCTTCGTCAAATGTAGGAGAGGAATAGGAAATATACCCGATTTCCCTTATAAGAAAGAGCGCCAATAAAGCCGCGGCCGCGAAAACAGGCAGATATCCCGCGCGGCATTTTAGGAGAGCTTCTGGCAATCTCATCATGGTAATAGGGGTAATAGG
>CAZYFL010000366.1:0-2374 GCA_964646805.1 uncultured Elusimicrobiaceae bacterium
AGTCGGCGCCAATGATGGAAAGGGAAATTATTCTGAGCTTGCGGAATTGGTGGCTCTTCTGCAGCAATTCCGCACTCGCTGTAAAATCGCTGCGCGGGGATATTTTACAGGGTCAACCACCGACACATATCTATTTCGGGGCTCTATACCATTCCGATACAGACCGAATCCCGAGCCAGGGAGGCTTCTCCTATCTCGCCACGGATTTACGCCACTACGCTTAAAATCCTGGGCCACGGCAAAACCTCAAGACTCTCTCCGACCTTCTCTTTTTTATCGGTCAAAGCGACCAGATACCCGGTTTCTGCCTTAAATTCCGCCGCTACTTTCTTAATGGTCGCTAAATGTTCAGGCCTGGGGGTGGCGGTGGCTTTTATCTCCAGCAATTTAAGAGAGACTCCAAAATCAAGCAGAAGATCTATCTCATTCTTGTTCGAATCCCGATAAAAATAAAGTTCAAAATTACGATTGTGGTTCAATTTGTATTTAAGAAATTCGGCCACTATGAAATTCTCAAAAAAAGCGCCGGCCTGCGGCCCTTTGCGCATTACCGCCGCACTGGGATAACGCAGCAGATAGGCCAGAAGACCCGTATCGGTAAAATACACTTTAGGACTTTTTATTACCCGTTTTGTGATATTCCTGTGGTAAGGACGCAGCAGATAAACCACACGCGTGGTTTCAAGCAAGGAGAGCCAGCGGCGGGCCGAGGTAAAACTTATCCCGCATTCCTTGGCAATCTCATTAAGGTTTAGCAAGGCCCCGGCGCGTGCCGCCAGTAGCTCAAGGAAGTTTTGGAAGACCCGGAGGTCCTGCACTGAGGCGATCTGCCGTATATCCCGTTCAAGATATGTCTGGAGATATGAGGAATAAAAACGGTTTCCATCCGTCCCGCCAGCGACCACTTCAGGATAGAACCCCCTGAATATCAGATTAAACGGGTCCGGGACCGATCTGCCAGCCCCGCCTATCCCGATTTCCTCCAGTGAAAATCCCAGCAACTCATACAAGGCCGCGCGACCGGCCAGAGATTCCCCAAGCCCGGCCATAAGCGGGAAATACTGCGAACCAGTAAGCAGAAAGCGGCCTTTTACGGAGCGGTTTTCATCAACACTCATTTTTATATACGGCAGAATCTCGGGTAGGTATTGTATTTCATCAATTATCATGCGCTCCGCGCGCGCAAGAAAAGTTT
Source organism: uncultured Elusimicrobiaceae bacterium (assembly GCA_964646805.1). Lineage (GTDB taxonomy): Bacteria > Elusimicrobiota > Elusimicrobia > Elusimicrobiales > UBA9959 > UBA9959. The sequence goes on from CAZYFL010000366.1 coordinate 1,196, forward strand.
TGGGATCGTCCGCTGCGAGTTTCCGTGTGACAGGGTCATCAAAGGTGGCATACTCGTATTTGGGAAAGGTTTTCCGCAAAAGCGTGGATTTGCCTGTCTGACGCGGTCCAGTAAGGACCGCAACAGGGAATTCGGAGGCGGCAGCCTTAAGTTCTTTCTCAATGGCACGATGTATATAAATCGACATATCAACAGTATAGCAGAGAGTATATGCAAAATCAATATCTAAAAGTTAAAATACATAAAACTTAACGCCTATTCCCCGAACAAGCCATGTGTCCGAATCCTGTTTATCCCTAACCCAACTGTAAATATTCGGTAAACCCCTATCGTCAGAGAATCAGGCGGCGCGAAGTTCCAGTCGGAAATTCTGGCTGAGCAGGTAGTTGAAGCCTGATACTTCCTGTCTCCCAGCTTCACGCGGTTTGTTGCCTCCCCGCGCGTGGGATTTAGTGTTGGGCTGGTTGCTACCCTTTACCCAAACCGGACTTTCTGCCAATCAATCTTAGACTGGCAGGTCACCGGCAAGACCTGATACACTTTCTCGGCACACCAGATTCCAGATTTTAACGACGCCTGCCGCAGCGGAAGCCCACGGGGGTGTACGCGGACGACGGGACGTAGTCCGCGTTGACGGCGAACACCCCCGCGCCGGCGCCATCGGGCCAGCGGCCGCCCCGGACCGCCACTCTGGTTCCGGCGCCATAAGACCCGTAGTAATCATTACCGAAAGCGGGAGATGGAGCGCCGATGGCAGTGGGTATGCCTGTAGCAAAATCATAGCCGGTAATAGCGCCATTGGCTGTTAGCCCATTTGTGGGGTCGGCGGTCATTACAAAGTCCACCCACTCCAAGACATTGCCAATCATATCGTAGACCCCCTCCTGGGTAACACAGCCGGCTTGCGCGCCGGTAGCGCAGGCAGTGGCGCCGCAGGCGCTTGCCGTATTACACCCTATCGTCTCTCCGTTGATGTTCCATTTGCTCCCTTTATAGTTTGCCGCGTTAAACCATTCGGAATTGCTGAGCAGGTGTTTCCCAGCGTTCTGACAGGCCTTCTTAGCCGCGCACCAGTTGATATCGACCAGAGGGGTTTGGGAGGCGGCGGAACCGGCAATGGCTGTGCTAGCGGAAGTTTCCTAGTTATGGGCTGGCAAAAGCAAGGAAAAGGAAGATTTA
>CAZYFL010000367.1:0-2363 GCA_964646805.1 uncultured Elusimicrobiaceae bacterium
TGTGCTTGCGGCTTACCGTTTCTCCCGGCCGTTCCCCCGAGCTGAAACCTATGGCCTATCGTCTCAATTTCGGCGCGCTGCCGTTTCCATTGCCGCGAACATTGCGGAAGGGTTTAAGAAGCGCGGAAAGGCGGATAAACTCCGCTTCGCGGGCTATTCTGAATTCTGACTCCTGAATTCTGGCTACCTGCGTAGTTACAAAAAATACTGGATGGAGAATGCGGAAAAAACCGGCAGTGTCCTGCTTTGCGCCGCGCTGGCTTTCTGCGCGGCGGTGGCGGCCCATGCCCCGGCCCTGTCCGACAACCTGCTCTGGGACGACGCGGCCTTTGTAGGCGGCAATTCTTTTGTCTCCGGTTGCCCCAACCTCCGGATCGCCCTGAACCCTGTTAATCTTATAAAAGTCCTCCCGGTTCCGATGAGCGCCCGCCCGCTGGTCAACGCTTCTCTGATAGCCGATGCCTGCGCGGGGGCGGGACCTGCGGGTATGCGCCTGACCAACCTGCTGTTGCACGCGTTCAACGCGGCGCTGCTATTTGCATTGCTGCTCCTCTTTTCGGGTTCGGCGCCGGCGGCCCTCTTCGGGGCTGTTATTTTCGCTATCCACCCGGTCGCAGCCGAAGCGGTAAACATAATAACCTTCCGCTCCCACCTGTTGGGTTTCTTCTTCTTTATTTCAGGACTTCTTTCCGCCTTGTTTTACGGCAGGGGAGCAGGACATCCCACAGCGGCAGCCGCCGCGGCCTGTTACTTCCTGGCCCTGATGAGCGCAGAGACGGCGATAATCCTGCCGGCGGCGGCCCTGCCGGCGGTTTATTTTGACTCCGGCAGGAATGGCCTCAAAAGGATGCTCCCCCTTATAGTCGTCATGGCTGCGGTCGCGCTTTTTTACCTGTGGTTCAGAGCCCCCCGCTCCGGCTACGCCATCGCCGGTGTCGCGGCGCCGGGAATCTCCGGCGCCTCGGCTTTTTATCCGCAGGCCCTGTTGCCGGACGCGGCGGGCGGATGGACCTACGGCCTCACATTCACCCCCTGGCGCGCGGTCTACGCGGACCCTGTTGCAAACCTGTATACCATGTCGCGCATCACGCTGGACTACCTGGCCGCCCTGGCGCTGCCGCTGCGTCTCAGTTCTGATTACAGCCCTGAAGTAATTGTTTCGTTGCGGCGTGGGATACTCCCCCTGCTGGGCTGCCTGGCGTTCCTGTGGTCAGGTATTTTCCTTCTCGTAAAAAAGCGCCTTTCGGGGCTGGGCCTTTTGTTTATTTTTGTGGGCTTGTTGCCCGCGCTGAATATCTGGCCGGTGTACAATATAAAAGCGGACCGATATCTTTACCTGCCGCTGGCCGGTTTTTCACTGGCGGCCACAGCCGGCTTCCGATACTGCCTAGCCGGCGGTAAGCGGCGGATTTTAGCGGCCCTGGCTTTGCTTTGGTTGGCCTCCCTGGGGGGTCTAAGCTTACGCCGGGCGCCCGAATTCCACAATGACCTTTCCCTCTTCTCCGCCGCCGTAAAACGCCAGCCGGCCGCTCCGCGCGCGCGGACCAATCTGGCTTCCGCATATTTGCGCCGGGGCGACTGCGCCGGGGCCGCAAGCGAGGCGACCGCAGCCGCCGGTCTGGACGCCGCCAACCCGCAACTGCGACTGCGCCTGGCCTTTACGCTGGCTTGGTGCGGCAGGAGGGACGAAGCCCTTAAAGAAGCTGAGATGGCGCTGAAGACCGCCCCGGGGGAAGCCGATGCCATGTATCTTGCCGGGCTGCTTAGGCTGAAAACAGACCGCAGGCAGGCCATGGTTCTGCTCAGGCGGGCCGCCACAGCAACGCCTGACCGTCGGGAAATTTTCCTGACCCTGTTCATGGCCGAAAAAAAGAATCCCGCGACGCTGGGGCCGCAGGACAGGCGCAATCTGGCCGCCCTCAGGGATTTCTACCGCCGCTCAAAACTATTTTTTTGAGCCGGCTACTGGTTCTCTTCCGATGAAAGCACAACAGTGCGCATGGTGTTTCCGGCTCCGGAGGTTTCATAGGTGACAGCCTTGCCATCAACGGTTGCCTTACCGCTGGATGGGACTCCGGAAGTATTAAAATTCCAGGAAGAGAAGAGCTCCTGCATGTAGCCATGCGTATGGATTTTTACCTCTGTAGAGCGGTAGTTGCGCGCGGACGTCGTGTAGCGCACAAGCGCCCACCTTATCAGCATGACGGAAACCATGGAAAGCACCGCGGACATGACCAGCGTCTGCAACATGACCATGCCTCTTTTCCAACGGGGTTTCATTTTTGATCCTAAGGCGAGCCGACTGTACCTACTCAGGTAGACAGAATTCAGGAGCCAGAATTCAGAATGGTGGAGCCTTTTTC
>CAZYFL010000368.1:0-2359 GCA_964646805.1 uncultured Elusimicrobiaceae bacterium
CAAAGCATGCCTTCATTATGCATCACCGCCGATTTTAAACCTGAAAAATCCGTTCCCCGTATGGAAACCACGGCTGCGGAATATCCAAACAACTCGCATACCCCGGAATTGATAGAAAAGTAGGCTATGTTCCGTCTGCCGTTGTAATTAAACTTCGGCCCTTTTATGCTCACCGATCCATCCGGATTATCCGTAAGCTCATCATAGCGGCTTGACTGGGGGCGGGCGCTGCCCTCAACCCCGACAACCTCAGAGGCGGGAAGGCTTATCTCCGGCTCACCGTCACCCAACTGCTTTAAAGCGGATTCGGCGTAAGCCGGTCCGCTCGACAAAACCGCAAACACCGCTACCAGAATCGCTTCCTTCATGATTATGCGTTCTCCTTCCCTTATTTTCCCACGGATATTTAGCTGATATATCTTACGGCCTGACAAGTCCTCATACACGGGGCAAAAGACCTGCTTATTGAAAACAAACGACCTATTGCGGGTAGGCCCTGCGTCGGCAACCATTTCACAGACCATCTCCAGACAGATTCGCATTCGTTTTACACGGCCCGTTTGTATTTGTCTGGTATATGTTAGGATAGCAGTATGGCGCGTCATGATAGCATCCCCTATGTCAAGAGGATAAAAGATATTTACAGCTGCCTTATGAAGGCTTTCGGCCCGCAGGGCTGGTGGCCTGTTATGCCTTATGGGGAGATTATTCCTGTATACACCCCGGGCTTTTACGGCCCGCGCACCGGGATCGGGGTATTTGAGATCTGCGCGGGGGCTATCCTTGCGCAAAATACTTCCTGGAAGAATGTTGAAAAGGCGCTGGGTGAATTGAACCGGGCGAGGCTGTTGTCGCCGGAGAAGATAGCTGCCTGCCCGCTGCCCCGACTGGAGCGGGCTGTAAAGAGCAGCGGCTATTTCAGGCAGAAGGCGCGGCGTCTTAAGGCTTTCTGCCGGCTGGCGGCGAAAGAACACCCGGAGGGACTTAAAAAATGGTTTGATTCCGTTTCCCGCGACGGGTTAAGGACTGAGTTGCTTTCTTACAAGGGCGTGGGGCCCGAGACGGCGGACTCCATAGTTTTGTACGCGGCGGGGAAGGCGGGTTTTGTGATAGACGCGTATACGCGGAGAATAGGGGAGCGGGCGGGGTTGGCGTGCGGCCTTTCTTATGACAGCTGGAAGGCTTTGTTTGAGAGGGGTCTGCCGTCCGACGCAAAAATGTATAATGAGTATCACGCTCTTTTAGTGAAATTGGGCAAGGATTTCTGCAAAAAGACAAAGCCGCTGTGCGCCCGGTGTCCTCTGAGTGAACTTTGCAGAAAAAATGTAACTACACAGGTAGCCAGAATTCAGGAGTCAGAATTCAGAATAGCCCGCGAATAGGCCTCCAAAAATCTCGTCGCCGACATCCTCATTCTGACTCCTGAATTCTGACTTCTGACTACCTGAGCAGTTACGAAAAAATACCTAAATGAATAATATTGGAAAGATTGAGAAACTCCTGGACAACGAGAATTTTGACAAGGCTTTGGCGGGGCTTAAGAAGATTAAGCCAGGGAAAGAGAAAGGTCTCCGGCTTTTTATGAAGGGCGAGGCGCTGCGGGGGCTTGGGTTTTTCGGCAAGGCGATTAAAGAATATGCCGCTGCCCGCAGGGTTTCAAAAGGCGGCTGGGAACTGGAGTTGGAAGCGCTGCTAAGCGACGCGCGCTGCAACCGGGCGCTGGGCAACGGGAAGGGCGCTGTTAAATCGGCTAAGAAAGCTTTGGCGCTTTCAAAAAAATTGGAAATTCACGCCGATGAGGCGGAACTTGAGTGGGCGCTGGCCCTGCGGCTGGCGGGTCGTCTCCCTGAAGCTGCGAGGTTGCTTGAAAAATTGCTGAAGGGCTATAAGAAGGCAGGGGACTCTACAGGAGCGGCTTTTACCCTCTGGGCGTTGGGAGGTCTTTACCGCCTGCAGGGGCGCTACGCCGAGGGCATAAACGCTTTTGAAGGGTCGCTTAAGTACGCCGACAAGGGCAATGACAGAGCTACGTCCGGCTACGCGCTCTTCGGGCTGGGCGGCATTCTGCGGGTGGCCGGGTTTATGGGCCGGGCGCTGGACTGCTATGCGAGGGCCAGAAAACTATTTGCCTCCACGAACGACGCTTTTGCCAGGGCCTACGCGGAGTGCGGCACGGCCAACGTGTTGCGCCAGCTTGGCCGGCTTGAGGAGGCTTATACCGGCTACACACGGGCGCATAAGCTCTACTCCGGCCTGTCCGACCAGGCCGACCTGGGTTTTGTGGAGTGGGGGATGGGCGAAATAAAAAAGAAGAACGGAGATTTCCCGTCCGCCCTTAGTCATTACCGCAAGGCCGCCG
>CAZYFL010000369.1:0-2329 GCA_964646805.1 uncultured Elusimicrobiaceae bacterium
CCGTAGGTCTCGAAGCCGTCGGCGGTGGGGCCCACGGAGTCGCCCGCATTGTCTCCGGTGCAGTCGGCAATGACGCCGGGGTTCCTGACGTCGTCTTCCTTGATCTTGAACACTATCTTCATCAGGTCGGAACCGATATCGGCTATCTTGGTGAAGATGCCGCCGGCTATCCTGAGCGCCGCGGCGCCCAGGGATTCGCCGATGGCAAATCCGATGAAGCAGGGGCCGGCATAGTCGCCCGGCACGAAGAGCAGTATGAACAGCATCATTACAAGTTCAACGCTGATGAGCAGCATTCCTATGGACATGCCGGCTTTAAGCGGGATGGCCATGGTCGGGTAGGGTAGGCCTTTCAGGCCCGCGAACGCGGTGCGCGAGTTGGCGTAGGTGTTTATACGTATGCCGAACCAGGCCACCGAGTAAGAACCGAGTATGCCTACTATGGAGAAGACTACTATCATCAGAATCTTGAAGGCCGTCATAGCGGGATTAAGGCTGAAGTACCACACCATGATTGAGGCGATGAAGACCCAGAGTATGGCTATAAATTTGCCCTGGGTAATAAGGTAAGTCTTGCAGGTTTCGTAGATAAGTTCCGAAATCTCTTTCATGGATTTGTGCACAGGGAGTTTGGAAATCTGCATGGATTGCCAAAGGCCGAAGAACACGCCGAGTACGCATATCACAAGCCCGCCGAGCAGGAGGTTATGGCCCGATACGCCCAGGAAAAGTACGCCGGCCAGGTCCGGGATTACCAGTTCCGCTTCACCGGCGAAAGCTGGCCTGGAAGCCGTCAACAGAGCAACGGAAGCGGCAAGAGTCTTAAGTTTTCTCATTATCTCCCCCTCTGATTTTTACAACACGCGGATAAAGGTGACTACTCAGCTCCCTCTGTGTCGTTGCGAGGGGCGGCGAGCTTGCCCTGCGCGCCCGGGCCGAGGAAACCCTTGCGTCGGTTTCCCCCCGAAGCGGGGCCCCCCATCCGCAAGGGCGCGCAGGGCAAGCCCGCCGTCCCTCGCAATGATAAACCTGAGTTACCTTGGTATTCGTATTTAATTCCGGGTTTTCTGCTCCACGGCGACGGGTATCCCCACCCCCATGGCAGACGACACAAACACCGACTGCATGTAGACGCCCCTGGAAGAGGACGGCTTAACCTTCAGCACCGCGTCTATCACGGTCTGCACGTTCTCTACCAATTTATCTTCGGAAAAAGAAACCTTGCCGGCCACGGTGTGCACTATGCCCTGGGGGTCGGCCTTGAATTCAATGCGGCCGGCCTTCAGTTCCTTAACAGTCCTGGTCACGTCAAAAGTGACGGTGCCGCTCTTGGGATTGGGCATCAGGCCCCTGGGACCCAAAGTCTTGCCCAGTTTGGCGGCGTCTTTCATCATGTCGGGGGTAACGACGAGTATGTCAAAATCCATGAAGCCGCCGAATATTTTTTCTATCAATTCGGCTCCGCCGCAAATATCCGCGCCGGCGGCCTGGGCTTCCTTTTCCTTCTCACCCTTGGCTATTACGGCCACCTTTCTGGGCTTGCCGGTGCCGTGCGGCAGGCTGACGGTGCTGCGCACCTGCTGGTCGGACTGTTTAACGTCTATGCCCAGCTTAAAATGAACTTCCAGCGTCTCGTCGAATTTGGCATTGGAGGTCTTCTTCACCAGCGCCACGGCTTCCTTAAGGCTGTATTTCTTGTCAGGGTCCAGACTTTTCCTGAGATTTTCTATTCTTTTTCCCATTTCATTTTCTCCTTGTTATTTCCGGAGCCTCCGGCGCGAGGAGCCGGCAGGAAGACAGTACGGCAGTTAACTGCCGCGTTGTCTCGCGGCCGCGCTTCTTTATTCCTCCACAATGTCCACGCCCATGCTGCGGGCGGCGCCCTTTACCATCTCTATGGCCTTCTTCACATCCCTAGTGTTGAGATCCGGCAGCTTAAGCCTGGCAACTTCCTCAACCTGCTTCAGGTTGAGCTTACCAACCTTGTCCTTGTTGGGGACGCCTGAGCCCTTTGCAAGTCCCGCGGCCTTCTTTATAAGAGCGGCCATAGGGGGCATTTTCGTTATGAAAGTGAAAGTGCGGTCCTCAAACACAGTGAGAACCACGGGTATCGGAACGCCCTGTTCCAGCTTCCTGGTTCTCTCATTGAACTGCTTGCAGAAGTCCATAATATTGACGCCGTGCTGGCCCAGGGCGGGACCCACGGGGGGCGCGGGATTGGCGGCGCCGGCCGGAATCTGAAGTTTTACGAATGTTTTTACCTGTTTTATTTTAGCCATGTGAATGTTCTCCAATAATCTGCGCTATCCGCTTATTCTTAGTAACTACT
>CAZYFL010000370.1:0-2326 GCA_964646805.1 uncultured Elusimicrobiaceae bacterium
CACCTCCTCCACCCACGACAACGAGCCGCTAGCCGACTGGTGGAACACAGTGGATTTTGTGGAAAAAAAGCTTTTCTGGAAACTGGTTTCGGGCGGGGATTCCCGGCCGCCTGTTTTCTCCAGGGCCAGGGAAAAAGCGCTGGCTTCGCTGCTGGGGGCGGGCTCGCGCATAGTGATACTGCCCATACAGGACATCTTCGGCTCAAGGGAGAGGGTGAACACTCCCGGTACGCTGGGCGGCCACAATTGGACCTACCGTTTCCCCACCCCCGCGGAAAACTTCCTTAAAGAGCACAGGGATACGGTTGAAGCCTTCGCGGCGCTGGTCCGGGAGAAAAGAAAATGAAAATAAGTTCCGCCGTTCCATCGCTATTCGCTTTACTTTTCCTGTCCGGCTGCTCGCTTAACCGCACTGCGGCGCGCGTCACCTCCGGCGTAATAGACAGGGGCCTCCCCTCCGTCTTCAGCCAGGCGGACGCGCAGTACGTCAGGGAAGCCCTGCCGGCTAACCTGCAACTGATGGAAATGCTCTTAAAAAGCGACCCTGAGAATAAAACCCTGCTGGTAAACGCAGCCCAGGGCTTCTGCGGCTACGCGCTGATGTTCGTGGAGGACGAGAGCCCCGGACGGGCCTCCGGTTTTTACGCCAAGGGCGAGGCTTACGCCGCACGCGCTCTTAAAGGCGCGGCCCCTGCCGCGGCAAAAAAGTCGGACGTGCCTCCGCTGTTCTGGAACACCTTCTGCAAGGCTCTTTATATAAACCTGAACCGCGACAAGCCGGAATCCGTGGCCGAGCTGCCCACCCTTGAGCCGGCTATTGAAAAGCTGCTGGAACTGGATTCTTCATATTATTACAACGGCCCCCAAAGCCTGATGGGAGCCTATTATTCCATACGCCCGCGCATGTTCGGCGGAGATCCTGACAAGGCCAAAAAGCATTTTGAACTGGCTCTTAAGGGCACGGGAGAGGGCTTCCTGCTGAACCGCTTCATGTACGCCAGGCTGGCCGCCGTGGCGGCGCAGGACCCGGAGCTTTTTGAAAATCTGCTTAACTTGGTGATCTCGACCGGGCCGGGTGAGGACGACACCCGTCTGCCGAACGAAGTGGCTAAAATAAAAGCAAAAAAACTACTGGGAGAAAAAGATGAATTGTTTTAATCTGAAAACTTCAGTTAGAATATCAGAATCGTCGGGGGTGGACGGATATTTTTGTTCCGTCTTTCCGGCGAAAGCCGGAATCCAGGCCTCGTCGGAATCTGGACACCGGCTTTCGCCGGTGAGACGAGTCAACTGCATTTTTCAGGTTAACAGGTCACAGGTCGCAAATCACAGGTCGCAAATTAAAAACCGGAATCTGCGGCAGAAAGCCTTCCTGTTCCTTTTCTCTACCTTCCACCTCCTGCCTTCTACCCTGTTGCACGCTCAGACCATAGTGAAATTCGCCACACTGGCTCCGGACGGTTCCACCTGGATGAAGGCCATGAAGCAGTTCGCCGTTGAAGTTTCCTCAAAAACGGATAACCGGGTAAAATTCAAGTTTTACGCCGGCGGCGTTTCAGGCGACGAAAAGGACGTGGTACGCAAGATACGCCTCGGCCAGTTGCAGGCCGGCGGTTTCACCGGCGTGGGCTTGGGAGAAATAGCGCCGGAAGCCAGGCTCCTGGACACGCCGTTCCTCTTCAATAATGCCAGGGAAATAGACTACATCTACAAGTTTTTTGACGCGGATTTCCGGAAGATATTTGAAAGCCGGGGCTACATACTGCTGGGCTGGGCCGAGGTCGGCGCCGTTAATATTTTCTCCAACGCGCCGATCACCGGACCGGAGGACCTGAGAAGCCTGAAGATGTGGCTGTGGGAAGGCGACCCGATAGCGGAAGCCATGTTCGCCGCGCTGAAAGTAAAACCTATACCCCTCTCCGTAATGGACGTGATGACTTCGCTGCAGACAGGAATGTTGAACGGGGTGTACGGCTCCCCCCTTTCCGTTATAGCGCTGCAATGGTTCACGCGGATGAAATATGTTTTCTCCCTGCCTATAACCAATGCCTCGGGAGCGGCAGTGATTTCAAAAAAAGCGTTTGACACGCTGTCAAAAGAAGACCGGAAGACGCTGTTGGAACTGGGAGACAGGCATTTCAGAGCGCTGACGCTGCAGAGCCGCAAAGACAACGAGCAGTCTGTCGGCATTCTCAAGGCAAAGAAACTGGTGTTCACCGATCCGGCCGGCCCCGCCGTGGTTGCCGAACTGGAGCGGGCCGGCGGGGAAGCCCGGCTCTCGCTGGTGGATAAACTTTACTCCAGGGAGCTGCTGGATAAAATGGAA
>CAZYFL010000371.1:0-2320 GCA_964646805.1 uncultured Elusimicrobiaceae bacterium
CGCCATCCTCATTCTGACTCCTGAATTCTGACTTCTGGCTACCTGAGCAGTTACATATTATCAAATAAAACGGCCCGACAGTCCCGGCGTAATCCCGTTCACTGCATACGACAAGATTCCATTTTATTTTACCGCGGCCGAAGGAAGCGGGTGATTTTTATGTTCACCAGGTATTCTATCAGGCGGCGGCGCCTTTCAAAACCGGATTTCTTGGTCTTCTGGTATACGGAGAAGTTGTCTTCAGGTAATTCCAGGCGCGGGAAGATGTTTCTCAGCGCCCCGGCCTTTAATTCTTTCAACACGCAGTATTTCGGCACAAAACCTACACCCAGCGACTCTATGGCCGCGTTGATTATGCCGCGGACGTGGCTGATTTCAGTGATGATTTTAAATTCAGGCCTTTCGTCCAGGGGCAGGGCGTTTAAAAAATTCAGACCTCCTGACATAGCCCCTCAAAAATTTGCAACATTTTTGCCTCATGATGACTGTTTAGTCACGCCGAGTTTGAGCGGCCCCCTTGACAATACATGGTATACCATGTATACTATAATCATGCGTACATACGATATAGAGTTTTACGAAACTGAGCGTGGTGATAATTTTGTCGCAGAATTTTTAGACGGGCTTACTGAGAAAACACGGAATAAGACTCTTGCATGGATTGCAATGTTAAAAAAATACGGGCCAGACTTGAAGAGACCTTATACAGACTTACTTGATGGGCCTATCAGGGAATTGCGGGTTCAGTTTGCAAGAGACGAAGTGAGGTTGCTGTACTTTTTTGCTGACGCCGTTATTGTGCTTACACATGGCTTTATTAAGAAAACAAACAAAGTCCCGTTGGGTGAGATTGAAGAAGCAAAACGTATAATGGCTGATTGGCGCAGGAGGAATGTATGAAAAAAAGATATACCTTTGAAGACTACTTAAAAAAAAAGGAAGCGAAAGACCCCTCTTTCAAGACAAAATATGAGCATGAATTGCGTCTGACGGAGATCGCCGTTGAGATAGCCCAGGCGCGAGAGCAAAAAGGTTTATCTCAAGCGGCGCTGGCAAAAAAGATTCATACCACCCAACAGGTCATTTCCGATATTGAGCGGCTAAAATATCCGAATATGACACTCAATACTTTGTTAAAGATAACCTCAGCGTTGCGTATTCATATCATGCTTTAGTGGGAGACCGCCGTTCGCCTTCTCTCCATAAAAGCGAACTTCCCCGCATTTTTAAATCTCCCCGCCCTGCAGCGCCTTACTGAAGTTTTGCCATAAGGATGCACTCGCGGGGCCGCCGTCGCGGTTACCGGGGTAAACCCCTCTACCAGCGGTGGGCTTGCCGCCCCCGCTATTTTTATTGGTATTTTATCGGGGGATGTCTATTTGATATCATTACGAACGTAAGCCTTCAACCCCGAGGTTCACCGAATGAAACATGTCAGGTTCATACTCCCCGTAGTTGCAGCGGCCTTTTTTGTTTCCGGCTGCCGGAATAAACCCGCCGCGCAGAATATCGTGCGCCTGGCCACCACTACCAGTGTGCGGGACGCGGGCCTGCTGGATGTGCTGACCGACGCCTTCCGGAAAAACGGCAAATACGTATTGCAGTCCATAGCCGTGGGCTCCGGCCAGGCTATGCAGTTGGGAAGAACCGGCGAGGCCGACATACTGCTGGTGCACAGCCCGGCCGACGAGGCGCAGTTTGCGGCCGAAGGCTACGGCGCCAACCGCACCACCTTCATGCATAATGATTTTGTGATACTTGGTCCCGCCGCCGACCCCGCCAAAGTTAAGGGCGCGAAGAAAGCCGCGGACGTATTCATGAAAATAGCCGCTGCGAAGGCCCTGTTCGTATCTCGCGCCGACAATTCCGGCACACATAAAAAAGAGTTGAAGATCTGGGATGCAGCCAAAGTCAAGCCCGCCAAAGATTTTTATATAGAGGCCGGCCAGGGTATGGCCGGCACGCTCTCCATTGCCAACGAGAAGAACGCATATTGTCTGGCGGATCGCTCTACTTATCTGGCGATGAGGAGAAACATGGAGCTTGTGATAGTCGGCGAAGGCGACGACGCTCTTATAAACCGCTACAGTCTTATACTGGTAAACACCGCCAAATTCCCCAGGGCCAACGCCGTCGGGGCCAGGGCTTTCTTTGATTTCATTCTTTCAAAACCGGCCAAAGAAATAATTGAGAAATTCGGCCGGGATACGTACGGCCGGCAGTTGTTTTTCTACGATTATAAAGAAGGCAAATAGGTGGATAGGCGTAACTACTCAGGTCGCTATAGGGGGTTCGGGTCGGCCGGGGTTTTGCCCCGCGA
>CAZYFL010000372.1:0-2312 GCA_964646805.1 uncultured Elusimicrobiaceae bacterium
AGGCTGACTGCGGCCCGGCGGTGGGCTCCGGCCAGGCCGGTCTTCATCCCTGAGGGATTATTCTGACTGTTGCGGAAGCATGGATAATTTTGTATTGTATAAATCTAGTTTTCAGAGGGGACGCCGGAGCATTTCCAATTTTTAGGAGCTCCGACCGGCAGGCGATTCAAGGGATATCCATGGAAGTTTTCGGCAGGCAGTATTCATCCATTTACGACCGGGTGTACGGCGCCAAGAACTATGAGCGCGAATGCGATTTTATCGAGGCTAAGTCCAAGGCGCGCGGGGTAAAGGTTAAAAGCATTCTCGACCTCGGCTGCGGGACGGGTGGCCATGCGCTGATACTGGCCAATAGGGGCTACAAGGTTACCGGGGTGGACAGGTCAGGAGGGATGCTACGCCTCGCGCGAAAAAAGGCGGCCCAGGCTGGGCTCCGGATAGATTTTGTCCGCGGGGACATCACCAGGCTCCGGCTAAAGCGCAAGTTCGACGCCGTCATCTCCATGTTCGCCGTCATGGGCTACCAGACCGCCAATGCCGCCGTCTCCGGCGCCTGCAAAACGGCGAAAGAACACCTGAGCAGGAACGGGATTTTCCTCTTCGACTGCTGGAACGGCGCGGCGGTCCTAGCCCACAAGCCCGAGGCGCGGCTTAAAAGGATAAACCTCAGGAACGGGGAAGCCATTTCAAGGGCCGCCAGCCCCGAGACGGACATCACGGCCCATACCGTCACGCTGCGGATCAAGTCCCTCCGGGTGAAGGGTAAAGCCGTACTGGAGCGCTCCGATGAGACCCATTGCGTAAGGTTCTTTTTTCCCATGGAAATAGCATATTTCCTGGAGGCAGCAGGCTTTCGCGAAGTGCTGGTCAGCCCGTTCCCCGGACCGGACAAGCCGTTAACGGAACGCGACTGGAACATGGCGGTGATAGCGCGCCGGGGGGCAAAATGAACTGCAGGATGTGTAAAGGAACCGATCTCGAGCTTTTCCTGGACCTGGGCTTCACGCCGCCGGCCGACCAGTTCCGGCGCAAGGAGCAGTTGGCTGAGCCGGACGTCTACTACCCGCTGGAGGTGATGGTCTGCCGCGACTGCGGGTTGTCCCAGCTGAACCATATCGTTTCCCCTGAAATACTTTACCGGCAGGACTATCCCTACGAGTCTTCCACCACGAAGATGGGCCGCGTTCACTGGACCGAATTCGCGGAGAGCTGCGTGAAAATGCTGGGGCTGGGGAAGCGGGACATCGTGGTGGACGTCGGGAGCAACGTGGGTGTCCTGCTCGAATGTTTCCGCAACGCCGGGACCGGCATCCTGGGCGTCGACCCTGCCGTCAACATATCGCTACTGGCGGAAAAGCGCGGGATCGAGACCATCACGGAATTTTTCAGCATAGACGCCGCGGAGAGGATCCTGAGGGAAAAAGGACAGGCCTCCGTCATCACCGCCACCAACTGCTTCGCCCACGTGAACGACCTGGACGGCTTCATGCGCGCGGCGGACAAACTCCTTAACGAGCGCGGGGTACTGGTGATCGAGGCGCCGTATTTCGCCAACCTGCTCGGCAACCTCGAATACGACACTATTTATCACGAGCACTTGTCGTATCTTTCGGTCAGGCCGCTGAAGAACTTCTTCGGCAGGTTCGGGATGGAGATCTTCGATATACAGCAACGTGACATTCACGGCGGTTCTTTCCGGGTGTTCGTTTCCAGGGCGGGGGGAAGAAAGGCCGCGCCAGTAGTCGGGGAGCTGCTGGCTTCGGAAGAGGAGAAAGGCATACACAAGCCGGAAGTCCTCAGGAGATTCTCGGCCGCGGTCCGGAAGAACAGGGATGACCTGCTCTGGCTACTGCGTAGCCTTAAGCACGACGGCAAGCGCATAGCCGGCGTAAGCGCGCCTGCCAAGGGCATGACCCTGCTCAACTACTGCCGCCTCGGGACGGAAACCCTGGATTTTGTGACGGAAAAATCCGCGCTTAAGATAGGCCGCTTTACGCCCGGTGCGCACATCCCTGTGCTCTCCGACCAGGAGCTTCTGAACCGGATGCCTGATTACGCCCTCCTGCTGGCTTGGAACTTTGCCGAGGAGATCATGGCGAACCTTTCTGAATACCGGAAAAAGGGGGGGAAATTTATAATCCCTATACCCTCGCCGCGGATAATAGGCTGAAGGAGGCCGTTCACTTATGGAAAAGATATCTCTTAAGGTTTCGTTCAAAGACAGTCGGGGCATAATAACCGACCTGCTCTCCAGAGAAAAGATAAATGCGGTGACGCTGATAACTTTTAGAAAAGGCGCGGCGCGCGGGAAC
>CAZYFL010000373.1:0-2245 GCA_964646805.1 uncultured Elusimicrobiaceae bacterium
GCCATCCTCATTCTGACTCCTGAATTCTGACTTCTGGCTACCTGAGTAGTTACAGGGCTTGTTAGAATAGTTTTTTGGTTTTTTTCCATCGGGCGCCGCTGGCATTGTTAATAAGCAGGCTTCCCTTTCCGGAGCCGTCTATCCAGACGGCGGCGGTTCCTTTCATTTTTGAAAGCAGACTGAAAGCCTTTTCCCGTCCCATCACAGCGAGCACAGCGGAGGCCAGGAAACTTTCGCTTTCAAGGCGCGGGGAATAAACCACCAGGCTTGAGAAATTCTCCAGCGGATAGCCGGTCTTAAGGTCCAGAATATGGGAGTACAGCTTCCCCTCGATCTGCACAAAGCGCTCCCGCCCGGAGGAAGACATAACAACGCCTCCGTCAAAGACGAAACTGCCTAAAATCTTGTCTTCGCCAAAAGGATTTCTTACCTCGTATTCCCAGTTTTTTTTGCCGTATGCCAGCATATTGCCCCCCAGGCGCAGCTCAACCGGGTAGGGAGGCGCGCTTTCTTTCAGCATGCCGGCCGCGCGCACAAGACAATAGCCGCGCAGTATCCCGCCCATGTTTATCTGCACAGGCTTGAGAAAACGCACCATTTTGCGCGAGGAATTCACCTGCACATAATTTGAGCCTATATTGGCGAGAGCCTTCGCTATATCTTCCCTGGACGGCATCTTCTTTGTGGAAGCGGCCTCTTTCCAGATAGGCCAAAGGGGGGCGAAGGTTATATCAAAAGCCCCGCCGGTAAGCCGATAAT
Organism: uncultured Elusimicrobiaceae bacterium; assembly: GCA_964646805.1. Taxonomy (GTDB): domain Bacteria; phylum Elusimicrobiota; class Elusimicrobia; order Elusimicrobiales; family UBA9959; genus UBA9959. The sequence goes on from CAZYFL010000373.1 coordinate 760, forward strand.
AATCCAGCGACAGCATAAGCAACCGTAAAAACTCATCGTCTACTTTGACCCATTCGTAGTAAGCTTTTTTATTTACCACCGAAGTCTGGCTGGAAGGGTCGCTGAAGCTGAACTCCCCGGAAATGCGATTCCATTCGGCAAAGAAAGAATCCGCAATCTCTTTCCCTGCAGCCTCAGCCGCGCCATAAACCTTAACCTGGGCCGGCACGTTCATGATAAAAGTGGACTGCTGGTAGGCCGGCTCTTCTTTTTTACCGCAGCCGCCCGCCAGCATGACAAGTGAAATAATCAACGGAAGCTTAAAGCTTATCCCGGTCATAGTGTAGTGAGTCAGCCATATTAAGCTACATATCTTTTTACAGAACATGGTGGGTGGTGAGCGATAGAAAGCCAGCTACATTATCGCCGTCCTTGGCGATAAACATAGGCCGTGATTGCGCGTCCTTGATATAGTTTTTGACGGCGTTTTCGATTCCGAACCACTCCTGCAGAGAACGCGGGATATCTTCACATATCTGCGCTCTATCATCTATCTGCCCTTGTATCGTCATTTGCGCTTGCGCTTAGGGTGCGGTAGTTGGAAGAGTCTAGACCAGTTTTAGACTCTTCTTAAGGTGGGTTGCTTCTCTCTCCCCGGCGCCGTGGTGGTCGTCGTGTTTTTTATCTATCTCCGCCGAGGGATTTTATGAGCCAATGGGCGTCTTCTTTGATTATCTTCAGGGCCTCGTCGGTTACGAAGCGCCGACACTGTTTCTTGTGCTTGTGCCAATCGTCGCGGTCCCAGTCGCGGAAGAAGTCTTTGTAATCGTCGTCCCGGCCGTGCTCTTTGCGGAAGGCGGACCATTCGCGCTCTTCGTCGCAGTCGGCGGAGTTGTCGCATTTACGATTGGCGAGTTCCAGACGTCTGACGAACAACTTCAGGACGGCGATGGTGGGCTCGCAGGGTTTGTCCTTGCGGTGTTTGCGTTTGTCGCAGACGCCGGCGGCGAACTTCTCGGCCAGGTCGATGTTCCGCACAAGGCTCCGGGCGAACTTGTCATCGCCAAGCTGGTTGAGGTGACGGGCCACAGAAATATCGCTACGCAAAGTGTCGAAGGCGACGGTCTTGGTTATAACCGGAGCTGATGCGCCGGGGGTGGGATCGAGATGTATGACGTACTGCTGGGTGGTACCGGAGGTTATGTATGTTCCGTATCGGATAGATTCCCCTGTATTTCCATTCAAATCACTAAGATACATCCCGACCGTATATTTACAGTCAGCAAATCCAATAAACGTAATTGTATATGTATCCTTCAAAATTGGTGGAAAGAAATCCAACGTAGCAGATTCCGGCTCATCCGGAACAATAGTTGGGTCAAGACTGGGAGTTTGGTCAACACCATACGATGTATTTGGGATTTCCCTAAATGAATTTACGCCCATGTCTCCTTCTGGAAACATAAAAGTTGATTTAAATCCTGTTTTTCGTCCTTGTGAGTCAGTT
>CAZYFL010000374.1:0-2229 GCA_964646805.1 uncultured Elusimicrobiaceae bacterium
AGGCTCCACCATTCTGAATTCTGGCTCCTGAATTCTGTCTACCTGAGTAGTTACCTGTAGACAGCAACTCTACACACTATCCCCCGGGCAGTTACAGCTTCGGATTTATTTTTTCGCCAGTACCGTTTCCACCGCTTTCATGATGGCGGGGTCGTACTGCTCGTCGTAGCCTTCCCAGACGTCGTAAATCTCATGCTCTTTTGTCAGCAGATAAATGTAGGGCACTCCCTGCGCGCGGTAGTTGCGCGAAACCTCCTTGCCCTTGTATGCCAGAGGGAAGGTCACTCCCAAATCTGCAGCGAAATTAAGCGCGGGCCGCGCGCTGTCCTGCACCAGGATGCCAACCACGCCGAGGCCCTTCGGGGAGTAGGAGGCGTAGACCTTCTGTATGAAGGGGGCGGCTTTGCGGCAGTAGGGGCAGGTTTCGGTGAAGAATTTTACCAGTACCGGTTTTCCGGCATAGGCGGCCAGATCTATGTCGCCTCCGGCGGCGTTGGGCAGCTTGAAGTAAGTGTCTTTTTTGACGTAAGCCGCGGCAGTTGCAGCGGGGGCGGACATCGTAACCTGGGCGGACTGGGTCATTTTCGCAGTCTGGTTTTCAGCCGGGGTATCGGGCTGCCCTTTCTTTTTACAGGCGGCCAGGACTAACAAAACGGCTGTCAGGGTTAAGATCGATCTTTTCATGGCGGTCTCCTTGACTACTCAGATTGTTCAGGCTGTAGACGGCGGTTGTGGAGTTATAGAGTCAACAAACCCGATAACCCTATAACTCTGCAAGCCTCTGGGCAGTTACCTATTTTATTACTTTTCTCAGCGCGTTCAAAATGAAGTTGGCCGCGCAGGCTCTTACAAAAGAGCGCGTACCGTGGAATTGCCGATGGAAAACGTTAACCCCGCGCGGGCCGGCCAGTCCGAAGTAAACCAGGCCAACGGGTTTTTTGCCGATGCCCCCGTCCGGTCCCGCTATGCCGGTAACTGAAAAAGCGTAGTCGCTGCTGAAAACTTTTCTGGCTCCGGCGGCCATCTCCCGCGCGCACTCAGCCGAGACCGCGCCGGATTTTTTCAGCGTTTTGGCCCTGACGCCCAGTATTTTCATCTTGGCCGTGTTGGAATAGGTTATCGCTCCTCCGATGAAATACGCGGAGCTGCCGGGGACATCCGTTATGAGCTTCGCCGCCAGGCCGCCGGTGCAGGACTCCGCGGCGGCCAAGGTTTTCCCCCGCGCCCTAAGTTTTGCGCCGGCGGCGCAGGCAAGCGTGTCTTCCCCTTTCCCGTAAAGTTTAGCGCCGAGCGCTTTGCGGCATGCGGCCCCGGCCCTGCCGATCAGCCCGCGGCTGTCGTCTCCGGATAGGATGAAATCCACCGTGCCCGGCCCGGCCAGTATGGTGCAGGCTGCGCGCGGGAAGCGCCGCATAACCGGGCGCAGCAATTTCTCTGCCTGGGTTTCCCAAAGGCCCGCTATTTTCAGTTTAAGCTGTCTGAGCGGCGGCCGTCCGAAGAAGGAACTTATCTCCGCGTTGAGGAAGTTGGGGAACATCGGCTCCCACTCTTTGCGCGGCCCCGGCAACAGTACCAGCATTTTCCGCGCCCTGGTTATAACCTGGCCGAAAGCCGTGCCGTTGCCGTTCTCAAGCGGCTTGGCGCCCTCAAGGAGGAGGCACTGGTTTTTAAAATTGGGCGGTAGCGTTTTTAGCCTGTAGTTGGAACCGAGTATCTGCGCGCAACTCTTTGAATAAACCAGCCGGCGGCCCAGTGTCCTGGCCGCCGCCTGTCGGGTCAGGTCGTCAAAGGTGGGGCCGAGCCCGCCGCAGGCTATAACCAGTTCCGCGCGCCTCATTGCCCCCGTGAGGCAGTCCCGTATAGCCTGCAGGCTGTCGCCGCAGGACTGCTCCCTGGTTATGGTAAAACCCAGCGGCGCCAGGCGCTCGTGAAAAAGAGGCACATAAAGGTTAAGCTTCCCCTCCAGCAGTTCCGAGCCGGTGCAGATAATTTCGGCCTTCCCAATGTTCATGACAAAAGATTAGCATAAACCGGCCGCCGCCAGACAGGTGTCGAATTAAGATGTTACCGAAGCGGGCGGAGCCTGATACGGCACAAACGCATGTTTGACACGCGGGGGCGGATTTGGTAGTTTTGAGTAACTGCTCAGGTAGCCAGTAGTCAGAATTCAGGAGTCAGGAGTCAGAAGTCGGGAATGAGAATGTCGGCGATGAAAAAGGCTCCACCATT
>CAZYFL010000375.1:0-2185 GCA_964646805.1 uncultured Elusimicrobiaceae bacterium
CAGATTATTCTGAATTCTGGCTTCTGGATTCTGGCTACCTGAGCAGTTACGAAATTTGATTAAAGCCAGCTCTATTATGTAACATTTTAGCAGCTATTTAGATGCCTTTGTGTCGTTGCGGGCGGAGGCAGGCTTGCCCTGAGCGGTAAAAATATACCGGAGGAGACTGAAAGATGGATTTTACGTTTAATGAAGAGCAGAAGATGGTCATTGACGGAGCCCGCCGCTTCGCCCGCGAACAACTGGCGCCTTTCGCCGCGGAACTGGATGAACAGGCAAAGGTCAATCTTAAAGCTCTTAAAGAGCTCGGCCGGCTGGGCTACTTGGGCATGACGCTGCCGGAGGAATATGACGGCTCCAACGCCGGCGCCGTGGCTTACGCAGCCTCCATGATAGAGTTCAGCAAGGCGGATGCCGGCGCCGCCGTTGCCGTTTCGGTGCAGAATTCCCTTGTCAACGACGCCATCCTCGCGTTCGGAACGGAAAAACAGAAGCGGGATTATCTGCCCAGGCTTGCCTCCGGCGAGTGGATAGGCTGTTTTACCCTGACCGAGGCGAACTCCGGCAGCGATCCCGGCTCCCTAAGGACCGCAGCCTTAAAAGACGGAGATCATTTCGTGCTGTCGGGGACTAAAAATTTCACCACTAACGGCGGCATAGCCGACGTAATAATTGCGTTCGCCCAGACGGATAAAGAAAAGGGTTCCAGGGGAATTTCCGCCTTTCTTCTTACAAAGGATATCCCTGGGTTCAAGGTCGGCAAGCATGAGAACAAGATGGGAATAAGGTCGTCGAGCACCACCGAAATTATCTTTGACAAGTGTCGCGTTCCGGCTGATTCGCTGCTTGGCGCCGAAAATAAGGGGCTGAAGGTGGCGCTTGCCACGCTTGACGGCGGGCGCATCGGCATAGCCGCCCAGGCGGTGGGGATCGCAGAAGCGGCGCTGGAGGAAGCTGTCCGTTACTCAAAGGAACGGGTCCAGTTCGGGAAACCTATTTCGGAACTGGAAGGGATCCAATTCATGCTGGCCGATATGGCCACCGAAGTGGAAGTAGCCAGGACCATGCTGTTCCGCGTGGCGTGGATGAAAGAATCACACACGCAGAAATTCACGAAAGAAGCCGCCATGATCAAACTCTACGCTTCCGAAATGTCTCACCGCGTATGCCATAAGGCGCTTCAGATCCACGGCGGCTATGGGTTCATGAAGGAATATAAAATAGAGCGGCTCTACAGAGACCAGCGGATTACCGAGATTTACGAAGGGACTTCCGAGATACAGAAGTGCGTTATAGCCCGCGGCATTTTAGGAGAATGAATAATATGAATGTAGCGGTTATTTTGCGGCAGGTCCCCGACACCGAGGCGGCGGTAAAACCGCACCCCGCGAATCCGGGCGCTATCATTGAAGAGGGCGTGAAATTCATACTTAATCCTTACGACGAATACGCCGTGGAGGAAGCGCTGCGGATTACGGAAAAAGACGGCGGGGAAGTAGTGGGAGTCTGCATAGGGCCGGAACGCTCCGAGACGGCTATCCGCATGGCTATGGCCATGGGGATGGAGCGCGCTATTTTGATCTCCGATGCCGCGGCCGTGGAGGCTGATATTGTAACGCAGGGCGGGATTCTTGCCGCCGCCATAAAAGGCCTCTCGCCCCGCCTGATCCTTTGCGGCCGGGAAATGATAGATAATCAAAACGACGCCGCCGCCGCGCTGGTGGCCCACCGGCTGGGCATCCCGCATGTGCTGGCCGCAAGCAAGATTGATATTTCCGGAGACAAAGCCGTGGTCGTTCGCGACATTGAGGGCGGCTCACTTGAGATAGAAACCGCGCTTCCGGCCGCGATTTCCTGCCAGAAGGGGCTCAATGACCCCCGCTATCCCACGCTTATCGCTATTAAACGGGCCAAAAACAAGGAAATAAAAAAGATGACGCTGGCGGAACTCGGCATCATCGCCGCCTCGCCCAAAAGCCGCGTCACCGCGCTGCGTCAGCCCCCTGCAAGGACCGCCGGGGTCAAGGTTGCCGGCTCTCCGGAAGAAGTGGCGGACAAATGCCTGGTCTGGCTTTCAGAGACGGCGAAGATAATCTAACGGCAGGCAGAGGCAAAGGTATAGCAGTCTGCTAACCTGAAAGTTTCAGTTGGCTCGTCTCACCGGCGAAAGCCGGTGCCCAGATTC
>CAZYFL010000376.1:0-2152 GCA_964646805.1 uncultured Elusimicrobiaceae bacterium
GGGGTCCAGGCAGTAAAACTGGTTTTAAAAGCCGTTTTGCACACTGGATACCGGCTTTCGCCGGTATGACGGCTCTGTTTTGGCCAACTTCGCACAGTAGAGCTAAGCATGCCGCGTAGCTGACTGGGAATCCCTGCTACGCGCAATCTCTAGGAAGTTTATGACACAGTAGTACTAAGCTGTTTGTTGTCGTGACACAAGGCGGCATCCCATACCATCACCGACCTTCAAATCAGTCATTAACTGAGCCGTCCAACCGGAACAACTCGCCTCTAGGGCGGTCCTTCGCCGGGACGTGAGGTAATTTTATTTTTTTGGGAACAGATAGGCTGTCTTCTCCGGGAACATGGGTCGTCTAATATGGGACCACTCCAAAAATTTAACAGTTTTTGAAACATGGTATAATTCATCGCAGGGGTAAAAAGAAATTTATTTAAATACGGTTCATATGCATAAATACACACTGCTCATCATGGACGATGATCCTGCCTGGTTGCGCTGTATCTCCGGATATTTCGCCAAATCCAGATATACGATCTATACAGCCGCAACCTGCGCCGAAACCCTTAAACTGGCTGAACTCTACAGGCCGGACTGCGTCCTATTGGATTTCTCCATGCCCGACGGAAACGGCGGGGAGGTGTGTTTGGCTATGCGCTCAAACAAAGAAACCAAAACGATCCCCATCATAATGGTCAGCGCCTATCCCGAAGAGGAGACCGATTCCTATTTTAAGTACAAGGTCGACGGTTTTATCCATAAAGGAACGCCACAGATAAATATTGAGGGCGTTATTGAGAGTCTCTTAAGACGTGTCAGCATCGAGCGCAAGAAGGCGGAGGAAGCGCTGCGGAGAAGCAACTTGTCACTGGAGAGTCTGATTGTCTGCGCGAGCGTTCCCATCATCGTATGGGACCCGCAGTTTAAAATAACCCGCCTTAACCACGCTTTTGAAATCCTGCTGGGCCGCCAGTTTGAAGAGGTGGCTGGTAAATCGGTGGAAATTATCTTCCCTCAGAGGCATATACCTGAGTACATGGAGCGCATCCACCAAACCTTTTCCGGTGAGCGCTGGGAGGCGCTTGAACTGGAGATATTACACCAGGACGGTTCACTGCGCACGCTGCTGTGGAATTCGGCCAGCATATTTGAGGAAGACGGCACAACGCCATTAGCCGCTATAGCGCAGGGGCTGGATATAACTTTACGCAAACAAAAGGAAACGGAACTGCGGGAAAGCAATGAGGAACTGTCCCGGTTCGTCTATGCCGTCTCTCACGACCTCAGAAGCCCGCTGGTGACGATCAAAACTTTTCTGGGCTACCTGGAGGCGCAGGATGTCCCCAAACAGGACGCCGCGGCTATAGCGAAAGATTTCGCATTCATCAACACGGCGGCGGACAAAATGTCCAAACTGTTGGATGAACTTCTGGCCCTTTCACGCGTGGGGCGATATGTGAACACGCGTATTGAAATGTCTTTGCGCGCGTTACTGGAAGAAGCTTTGGCTCTTGTGTCCGGACGCATAAAAGACCGTGGCATTAAGACGCGCATCATCGACGAAGCTGCTACATTGTTCGGTGTTGAAACGGTTACCATCTTCGGCGATCGTCAGCGGCTGCTGGAAGTGTTTCAAAACCTTTTAGATAACGCGGCCAAATTCATGGGGGAGCAACCGGACCCTCTCATAGAGGCGGGCGTTGACCTGTCCGGTGCGGAACCGGTGTTCTTTGTGCGCGACAACGGCATAGGCCTTGACCGCCGTCATGAGGCTAAGATTTTCGGGCTTTTTGAGAAATTAAACCCCGATATTGAAGGCACGGGTATGGGCCTTGCGCTGGTACGCAGGATAATTGAAACGCATGGCGGCAGGATCTGGGTGGAATCGGAAGGCCTCGGCAAGGGAACAACCTTCCGCTTTACGCTGGCGAACGCAAAGAGTATAGCGGGGGGGGGGTAAATGCATAAAACCGAACCTGTAACAATCTTGCTGGTGGAGGACGATCCGGCTCACGCGGAAATAGTGCGCCGCAGCCTGAAGGAATTCGGCGTGGCAAACCGCATTACGCATGTGGGAGACGGCCAGGCGGCGCTAGATTATCTTTCCCGCAAGGGCCCATACGCAGACCCCACAACCAGCCCCAAACCGGCG
>CAZYFL010000377.1:0-2145 GCA_964646805.1 uncultured Elusimicrobiaceae bacterium
GGCATCTTCATTCTGACTCCTGAATTCTGAATTCTATCTACCTGAGTAGTTACCTCTTATCGCAATCTCCCAACGTCAAAATCCTGTCCCAGTATCACGGCCGCGCCCGCCACGCTCTTCTGCGAAGATCGTACGCGTATCTCAAGCTCCTCAAGTCCCATGGATTCGCGCAACTTAAGCGCCGCCGCCATGCCGCTGGAAAAACTGAGTATCCTGGTATGTTTCTCCAGCGTGGGGTAGGACGTCGCGGTTATCACGTCAAAGCCCAGCGCCCTCAGATGTTTCGCCGCCAGCGCGGCCAGGCCCTTCCTGCCTGAGGCGTTAAATACCTCCACCCCCGGAGCCGGCCCTTCTTCCCGCGCGGCTTCCCCTGCCGGGGCCCTGCGCGAAATCTCGGTAAGTATGAAATTAGACGAACTCAGCTTTGAAAACTCGCTGAAAAGTGAGAATAGATCAAACTCCGACAGGTTAGTAGCCCCTGAAGCCCTTAGGCCGTAAACCCAGGCAACAGCGGGCGGCAGGCGTCGTGGTTCGGCGCGCCAGCCGTTAAGCGTAACCAACAGCGCGTCCATGTCCGGGGCGGAAGAGAGGGCGATATAGAAAATATTTTCCCCTGATGCGGGACTACCGGCGGCCTTCGCCAGATCTATGGCCCGGCGCCAGCCGGAAACTCCCGGCTTAACCTTAGCGTGGGACATACTGAATGCGTTTACGGTACTTGACCCCGGGTGATATACCAACAACGCGGAAGAACGGTCCCCCAACAGCGCCAGACTTACGTCCCGCCCGGCTATAAGCGCCCGCGACGCCGGAGAAAAGTACTGCCAGGCAACGGCGGCCAGCGCTAGGGCAAGCCCTGCGGCCAACATCAGCCTTTCTTTTTTTCCTGAAGACTGTTCCATAGCGCGACGCTCAGCGGGTGAACCCAGCCTCCGCCGGAAAACGCATAGACAAGTTTAACATAATTAGCCGCCCTGAAAGCCGCCAAAAAATCCTTAAAAGCCAGCTTCCTCACCAACCCTGCCTCGCGGAAGCCGCGCCCCCTGTTGGCCAGATCGCTCACATAGATGAGCCGGGCCAGCGGCCCCATGCATGGGGCCCCTGTAGCGTGCAGTTCTATCGCTTCCAGTATCTCAGGGTCCTTTACGCCGAATTTTTCCATGGCCAGGGCTGCGCCGGCCCAGGCATGCGCCAGCACGGGCGCTTCTTTAAGCGTTAAGCGCGGCAGGGCGTCCGGCGGAGCGCGCTTCAGGCAACGGCGGCGGAGCGCGGCCGGGGCAAGCTCCCGGGCGCAGTCATGCAGCAGGGCGGCCAAAGCCGCTTTCCGCTGCGGCACACCTGCGGCGGGAGCCAGCCTGAGGGCCAGCTCTGCTGTGTACAACGAATGGGTATAGCGCGCCGGAGTAAGAAGTTTTTTAAGCAGCTCCCGTTCGCGCGCCAGATAAAGGGATTTTTTTTTTATCCTGTCCAGCACGGCGCGGTGCAGTTGCGCCGGCCTGCCGCCCAGAAACAACTCCGCCCTGATTCCTGTTGAGTCGGCCCTGGGAAAACTCCCGGCCAGCGCGGTAAAAGGTATGCCGGATCTTTTATCAATGGCGTAACCGGGCCGCAGACCCGCCAGCAGTCTCGCAGTTTTAAGTATAAAACCGGGACGCCGCCAGCGCTTAAATCCGGCCAGGCAATCAGAGCCCATAAGGAAATAAAGCGGCGCACCGGGATGCAGAAGCCGGAAATGCGCCGCCGTTTCATAAGTATAAACCACGCGCTTCAGGTCCGCCTCAAAGTGGCTTATCTTAATTGCCTTCCTGCCGCCCAACCCGGCCTCAGCCAGGGCGGCCATGAGCAGGGCGGCGCGTTCGTGAAAAGGTACGGGGTGAAAATCCTTGAACGGCGTGTGGAAACCCGGCACGAAATAAAGTACGGCGGGCTTAAACCGGCGCAGGGCCGCCGCAGCCAGCGCCGTATGCCCGCTGTGGGGGGGGTCAAAACTCCCGCCATAAATTATTACAGAATTTTTTTCTTCCGGCATAGCAGAACTGTTCGTAATTGTAGCAGCAGCTATCATACAGCGGCTCCATATAGTATAATATACGTAACTACTCAGGTAGCCAGAAGTCAGAATTCAGGAGTCAGAATGAGGATGGC
>CAZYFL010000378.1:0-2127 GCA_964646805.1 uncultured Elusimicrobiaceae bacterium
AATATTATCTCCAGCGCGCGACTTTCAAAAAATCCCGTCCCCCTGAAAGCCGGCAAATACACCGTCGTGCTCGGGCCTTCGGCCGTGGAAGAGCTTCTGCTGCTGTTCCTCTGGTACAATATGGACGCAAAAGCGATAGACGAAGGCCGGTCCGCCCTGTCAAAAAGGCCCGGTAAACGCATCGCGGACGAAGCGATACATATCTATTCCAAGCCCGACCACAGGAGCGCCGGCCCGTCGCCATTCTCTCCGGAGGATGCCATGCCTTATATCGGTTTTGATATGATCAGGAACGGCAAACTCGCGAGCCCCTGGTATTCAAGGTTCTACGCAGGGAAGAAGGGCGTCAGGGCGACGGGGAGATTTCCTTCCAACGTTATTTTCAAGGGAACGGATAAACCCATAGGCGAACTTATTTCAAATGTGGAAACCGGGCTGTACGTCAACAGCTTCTGGTATATCCGGCTGGTAGACCTTATGGACGGGATTTTCACCGGCATGACGAGGGACGGACTTTTCAGAATACAGGATGGGAAGATCACGGGGAGCGTCAATAATTTCCGCTTTAACCAGAGCGTTTTTGATATGCTTCGCAATACGGTCGGGATCGGGAAGGAAAAGGGGCTGGTCTTCACATCGATCCCGCCGATAACGGTCAAGGACTTTGATTTTACCAGCAAAACGGAATTTTAGGCTGACACTAGTTTTCCCTTTTGTCACGCGCTGTATAGGCCCTTTGGCACTTCAAAAATCCGGCGGTTCAGCCACACTATGTTTATGAAGCACAAGTACAAGAAACCGACATGCGCAAACTGACGGCATTTATTTTCCTTCTGTTGCTTTCTTCCCCCGGTCTCCGTGCCCAGCTTAACGTCTACTATATAAACGTAGGCCAGGGCGATGCCGCCTATATTGAGTTGCCTAACGGTCACAATGTTTTGATAGACGGCGGCCCCTCGGCCGCGCCGATAGAGAAATTTCTCACGGAAAAGGGAATAACCACAATAGACCACCTGGTGCTCACCCACCCGCACAGCGACCACTTCCGGGGTCTGAAAACCGCTTTCGCAATGGCGGATGTCAAGAATTTCTACGACACCCGCATGGAGAACATTGACGCCGTGGGCGACAATAATCTGCGCGAACTGGCCAACGCCGAGCCCGCCTGCCGTACGCACTTTCCCGAGGCCGGCTCAAACCTCAACTGGGACTCCCGCGTAACTGTGAAGGTGCTTAATTCCTGCACGGAGCCTGGTCAAAGCCGGGACAACGACGTGGTCAACAACTGTTCCATTGTTCTGCGTTTCTTCTATAATGGGACGGGGCTGCTGTTCACCGGCGACGTGGAATCCTCCATTGAAAACGCCATGATGCGTATCTTTAAGTCCGGTCTGCAGTCTTATGCGCTGAAAGTAGGGCACCACGGTTCGCGCTATTCCTCTGCCGCTAAATTCCTGGAGAGGGTACAGCCCAGGGTGGCTATAATTTCCATGGGCGTGGATAATGTATATGGCCATCCCCACAAAGAAGCCCTGGACCGCATAAGGGCTACCGGGGCTAAAATATTCTTCACTACCGGCGGCACACATACGCTTTCCATACCCGCCCCCAGGCTGGGCATAGAACCGGTACTTGAAGGGCTGGTCCCCTACGATCCCGCCAGGCTTGTTCTGCCGGAGGTTGAGGCCGTAATCTACAAACCGGAGGTGGAAGCGCCGGTAAACGTGAACGGCACGGCGCTGGAACAGCTTGAAGAACGGGCAGTAAGATGAAATTCCGGGGGCCAAAAACCGGGATGGGACCATGTCCTTTGGACCTGTTGGTTTTCCTGTTTTTATCGTACGATATGGGAACGGAGTCTGGAAGCGGGAATGGCTATGGCGATAACATGTAACTTCGACAAGAATAATCACGAAAACCGTAAGGACGATAAACTGATAGTGCGCATACCTCCCGGGCAGAACATCGGCGCGGATACTACCAGCCAAAACTCTGCCAAACGTTGCGCATACCTGTGGGACCTGAGCCCCCGCCCCCGCTCCGGCAAGAGCTGGCGGGACGTCTCTTCCATAAATTAAATTTCAGAATCGCTCCCGACCCGATTACCTGTAGATTCGTGCAGTGGCC
>CAZYFL010000379.1:0-2125 GCA_964646805.1 uncultured Elusimicrobiaceae bacterium
ATGTGGCAAAGGTCCCAACAGTTTGTGCTTGCGGTCTAGCTGTTGGAGGCTTATTCACAGGCCATTCTGAATTCTGACTCCTGAATTCTGTCTACCTGAGTAGTTGTCATATATTACCATTTTGCTATCATTAACAGTCTGCTGAAAAACCCTGCATGAAAAATCTCCCGTACCCGCGCAAAGTCCTCCTGCTGATATTCTGCCTCAGCCTTTTTAATTACATTGATCGGCAGGTCCTCTATGCGGTCTTTCCCCTCTTAAAAGCCGACCTGCGGCTGAGCGATGCCGAGCTTGGTTTCCTAGCCTCTTCGTTCATGATAGTTTATATGTGCTTCGCGCCTTTCGTGGGCTATTTCGGCGACAGAATACGCCGTCCGCTGATAATCGGAGTAAGCGCCGTTTTATGGAGCGTAGCCACGTTTTTCGGCGGCGTTATAAAAAATTACGGCCAGCTGATTTTCACCCGCTCAGCGGTCGGCGTAGGGGAAGCCGGCTACGGCACGGTTTCTCCTTCCTACCTGGCCGAGTGGTTCCCGAAAGAACAGCGCGGCAGGATAATGGCCCTTTATGCGCTGGCCATCCCTGTGGGTAGCGCCATAGGTTACCTGTTGGGCGGTTTTCTCGGGCAGCATTTCGGCTGGCGCAACGCTTTTTGTATTGTAGCGGTACCGGGAATTTTGCTGGGGACGGCAGCTCTTTTTTTGAAAGAAACCCCGGAGAAGCTTCAACGCTCTGAACATGTTCCTTTAGCTTCTTACCGCGTTCTTTTTAAGAACCGGCCATTTATGCTTACGGCTGCTTCAATGGCTATCGGAACTTTTTCGGTAGGGGGGCTGGCCGCCTGGATGCCTTCCTACTTTGTAAGGACTTTTGAACTGTCCGTGGCAAAGGCGGGATTTCTTTTCGGGGCGGTTACGGTGCTGGCCGGCATTGCGGGGAATTTCGCAGGCGGCTGGACGGCCGATTGGCTGCGCAAGCGCACCAGGCGCGCTTATTTCATAGTGGGCTATCTGAGTTTTTTCCTCAGTGTCCCATTCGGCGTGTCGGCTGTAATCTCCGACAGTCTGAATTTCTGCCTTGTGATGATTTTCTTCGCTGAATTCTTTATTTTCGCTCATTCGGGACCGTATCATGCGGCCATAGTGGAGACGGCGCCGGTAAACATGCGCTCAATGGCTTTTGCCCTCGCTCTCTTCATACTGCACGCCTTCGGCGACGCGGTCTCGCCCCTTCTGGTGGGGCTGGTTTCGGACGCGGCGGGGCTGCCTGTCGCTATTTTCTTCACCATGCTTTACCTGGTTCTCGGAGGTGTCACCTCCATACTGGCGGGAGAAGCGTATGAGAAAAGGATGAGGGATGAGGGATACAGCCCTAAGGGGATTAAGAGTGGATGTGAAATTTGAGGTTGTGAGGGAAACTCCAGAGCTGCTGGTGATAAACAAGCCGTCGGGACTGCTTACCATGCCGGCGCGCGGGGGCCTGGCAAATGAAAAGCACCTGTTAGGGTTGTTGCACGAACGCTACGGCAGGGTTTTTGTGACGCACCGCCTGGACAGGGATGCCAGCGGCTTGATAATCTTCTCCCGCACTCCGGAAGCGCACCGCTATTATTCCGGGCTTTTTGAGACGCGCGCCATAGAGAAAAAATATCTGGTGGTCGTGGAGGGGAAAGTAACGGAAGACCGGGGGGAAATAGACAAGCCGCTTAAACAGCGCGGGTCCGGGCGCATGTCGGTGGCTTTTGACGGCAAACGTTCGCTTACCAGATACTCGGTTCTGGAAAGACTGCGCGGCGCCACGCTCCTGGAGGTTTCCATTGTGACCGGGCGGCGCCACCAGATAAGGGCGCACCTGTATTCTCTCTGCAATCCGGTGCTTGGCGACAGCCTTTACGGCGACGCGGCCAGGCAGGCGAAGTTCCCGCGTCTGATGTTGCATTCGTGGCGGCTGAGGTTCACCGATATGGCCGGCAAGACCATCTCAATTGAAGCGGACCCGCCGGCTGATTTCATGGGCATACTAAAAGTCCTGCGCTAGTAGAGTAGAAAAGGGTTTGGCCCTTTTCTACTCTACTAACCTGAAAACTACAGTTAGAGCGGAATAATCGTCGGAGGTCGGCGGATTT
>CAZYFL010000380.1:0-2116 GCA_964646805.1 uncultured Elusimicrobiaceae bacterium
AAATCTTGTCGCTGGCATCTTCATTCTGACTCCTGAATTCTGAATTCTATCTACCCGGGTAGTTACATTATTAAGCTATAATTTATCCGCACGACAGGGAGAAGACGCGTAAGAGATTACAGCGACGCCAGTGTGTGGAACGATTACAGAGATATTGTATGGCGCCTGAAATGGAGGAAATTTAATGGAAGAGAAACTTTTTTGGATCGGGGCGCTGATGGGCGGACATCTTTTTTTGTCGCATTATTTTAAGAAGAAGGGGAAATTTAAAGACGATTCCCTGTTTACACGGGCCTGGCACGCGGTTTTCGCCGCCTTGGTAGCTTTCGCCGGCATGGTGCTGCTGACGGTAAGCCTGGACAACCGCCGCGGCGATGTTGTGACCTCCATGCTGTTCAGCAGCCGGCAGCTGGTTTACGGCGCGCTGGCGGCTCTCGCCGGCGCTGCCTACGCGTACTGGCGCAGCCTTTCCGGAAAAACCCCGGTGAAAGACGGAGTTAATTCCGCCATGAGGGAAGATATGGAGTGGTCAGAGACCGTTTTTTCCGCCGTGTTGCTGGCCTCCGTGGTGATGTACCTGTTTATACAGGCCTTCAAAATTCCGTCGGGTTCCATGGAAAAGACCTTCCTGATAGGCGACCATTTGTTTGTGAACAAATTTATCTACGGCTTCCGCATCCCCTACACTAAAAAGAAAATATTTAAGTTCCGCCGGGTGGAAAAGGGCGATATAGTGGTATTCCAGTTCCCCTCTCTGGACCCGCGCGACTTTCAGTGCGGCGGCAGCCAGTACGGGAAGGATTTCATCAAGCGCGTGGTGGGCATGCCGGGGGACAGGATTGAGGTAAAGGAGGGGCAGCTTTACATAAACGGGGCCAAGTCGGGGGACGAGCCTTACGCGCAGTACCTAGACCAGTTTCGCTACCCGAAGGGCCCCGAAAAAACCGCGCCCGGCGATTACCAGGTTTACTGGGAAAACCGCATGCTCGGCAAGATGTTTTCAGAGTACATCCGTGACAACTTCGGCCCCGTTGTGGTGCCAGGCGGGCAGTACCTGGTTATGGGCGACAACCGCGACAAATCCTGTGATTCCCGCTACTGGGGAGCCGTGCCGGAAGACCGGATAAAAGGAAAAGCCTGGTTCACTTACTGGCCGCCCTCCAGGCTGGGGTTTTCCGATTGAATTCCAATGAAAGTCACAGAACGCCTGAAGGCCGGCGGAAAGGTTTTCTCTTTTGAATTCTATCCGCCCAGGACGGAGCAGGACTCGGTAAGGTTTTTTGAAGCCGCGCGTGAGCTGAAAAAACTTAATCCCGATTTCGTCTCGGTTACAAATTCCTCAAGCGGCACACTTCCGTACCGCACGGCGGCGCTTTCAGGGGTTCTTAAGGCAGAGCTCGGGTTTGAGGTGGTGGCGCATCTGACCTGCGTGGCGCACACCCGCTCCGAAATAAAGGAGATCTGCGCCAGGCTTAAGACCATAGGCATAAAGAACATCCTGGCGCTGCGCGGCGACATCCACAACCTTGAAGGACTGCCGCCCCGCAGGGATTACAGCTATGCTTCCCAGCTTACGGCGGACATTGTAAAAACCGGGGACTTTTCCGTCGGCGGCGCCTGCTACCCGGAAAAGCACCCGGAGGCCCCCACGCTGGAAGAGGATATTTCCCGTCTTAAAGAGAAGGTCGCCGCGGGGGCGGAATATCTTATAACGCAGTTGTTCTTTGATAACGCTTTTTATTTCAGGTTCCTTGAAAAGGCAGCCGCCGCCGGGATAAGCGTACCCGTTCTGCCCGGGCTTATGCCGATAACCGGCTATAAGCAGATGCAGAATTTCACGCAGCTGATGAAGGCGACCGTTCCGGATGCCCTGCGGCGCGGGATTGAACGCTGGGACGGCGACAAGGACGGCATGTTCGGGTTCGGTGTGGACTACGCCTCGGCGCAGGCGGCGGAATTGCTGAAGGGGGGGGCGCCGGGCCTGCATCTTTACACGCTCAACCGCAGTAGCGCCGCGATAGCGATACTAAAGAACGTCAAAGGGGATATTGCAGTTTGATATAGTAACTACTCAGGTAGATAGAATTCAGAATTCAGGAGTCAGAATGAAGATGCC
>CAZYFL010000381.1:0-2109 GCA_964646805.1 uncultured Elusimicrobiaceae bacterium
CATCCTCATTCTGACTCCTGAATTCTGACTTCTGGCTACCTGAGTAGTTACGTTTTATCGCTGTAATCTCTTCTCCAGCTCGAGTCTCAGGTAGACAGAATTCAGGAGTCAGAATTCAGAATAGCCTGCGAATAGGCCTCCAACAGCCACACCACCAAATCCTCAAATCTCGTCGCCGCCATCCTCATTCTGACTCCTGAATTCTGACTTCTGGCTACCTGAGTAGTTACGTTTTATCGCTGTAATCTCTTCTCCAGCTCGCGCCTTAGCAGCTCGCGCTTTAGCACCTTCTGAAGGGTGTTCCTGGGCAGGGCGGCCACCACTTCAACCTCACGGGGGCGTTTGTAGGCGTCCAAGCTGGTCTTTATGTATTGCATTACCTCGGATTTTTCCAGCTTCGTCTCCGGCTTGGCGACGCAGAAGCACTTCATCGTCTCGTTGCCGTTGCCGTCGGGGATGCCGATTACGGCGTTCTCCAGCACCTTCGGGTGCGCGTTTATAACCTGCTCAATCTGGGCAGGGAAAACTTTAAGCCCTTTCACTATCACCATATCCTTTTTGCGGTCGCGTATGAACAGGAATCCGTCGGTATCCAGCACGCCTATGTCGCCGGTCTTAAGCCAGCCGTCCTGCGTAAACAGCTCTTTAGTCGCGGGGGCGTTATCGTGGTAGCCGCGGGTTACGCCGGGGCCCAGTACGCAGATTTCCCCCTCCTCGCCGTGCTTGAGATGGTTGCCGTGCTCGTCAACTATCTTTATTGTGACGCCGGGGATGGCCTTGCCGACGGAGCCCTGCCTGCGTGATTTGGGCGGGACTACGGTGATTACCGGGCTGGTTTCGGTAAGGCCGTATCCCTCCAGTATGTGCAGGCCGAAGGCCTTGTTGAAGTCTTGGGCGATGGTATGGTTAAGGGGGGCCGCGCCCGAAATGCAAAGGCGCACCTTGCGCAGGCTCCAGAACCTGAGGAAGAATCTCTTGAGGCCGCGGGCTTCCCTAGCCAGTACGCCGTAGATCTGTGGCACGGCTATCATTACGGTCACGCCCTCGCGGCCCATGGCCTGCAGCCAGAGTTTGGGCGGGGTGATGTTCTTTACTATCAGGGTACTGGAGCCGAGCAGTATGGGCGTTATCACATTGCCGGTCCAGGAGAAGGTGTGGAACATCGGCAGCAGCGCCATGAACACGTCTTTCTTTGTGGGTCCCAGGGTGTGTATGGCGGCCCTGGAGTTTTCCAGCATGTTGTGGTGAGTCAACAGCACGCCCTTGGGGTGACCGGTGGTGCCGGAGGTATAAAGTATCGTGGCCACGTCGTGCTCGTCCGCCACGGATAACCGGGTCTGCGGATGGTAATGGGCGTGCTTAAGGTAATACCAGAAATCCACCACGCCGTCTATGCCGCAGAAGTCCGTAGAGATTATGAACTTGAGGGCGGGCAGGCTCTTTTTTACCTCGGCGTAGGGTTTTACGAATTCTTTTTCGGTTATCACGCCGCAGGCTTTAGAATTCTCCAGGATATAAGAAATTTCCCCGGCCTTGGAAACCAGGAAGTTTATGGGCACGGCTACCGCGCCCATTTTTACCAGGGCGAACCAGGCTATTATAAACTCGGGGGAGTTGCGCAGAACTATGGCGGCGCAGTCTCCCTTGCGCAGGCCCAGCTGCCAGAACATGTCGGCGGCGCGGTCCACGGAGAAAAGAACCTCTTGCCAGGACAGGCGCTTGTCCCCGGTTACAAAGGAGGTTTCTTCCGGGTTCCTCCCGGCAGTCCTGGCAAGGCAGGAGTAAAGGTCTTTGGGTTCGGTCATGGGTAAAGAATCTCCGGTGCGTAAACTTCAATTGTAGATTAAAAAGAGGCTTGTAACAAGAATTTGAATTCATCTCCAAAAAATTCGGTTTTCAAAAGTTACCGGATTTTTTGGGTTTCAACAACTGTCTGAATCGCAGAGGCGAATTATGCTATATTTTAGACTTTGAAGGATGGAAGTTTTTATGTCCCAAAAAAGCGCTTCACTTTTTGTCTGTGAACTTTCTGCCCTGACCGAAAGACCTGTGCGTGTTCCGACATCTGTTGAGGCTGTGGATACTTTGTTGCTTTCAGACAGACAGACA
>CAZYFL010000382.1:0-2107 GCA_964646805.1 uncultured Elusimicrobiaceae bacterium
CGACTGCTGTTGCTCCCCTCTAACCCGGCGGTGCGCGTGGCGGATGCATTCAAGCTGGAGGCGATCGGGCTGGCGCTTAACAATATCCTGCCGTTGCGTCTTGGCGAGCTGGCCCGCGCCGCTTTTACAGCCAGAATATTTAAGATCCCGCTGATCACTGTGCTGGCCACCATACTGGTGGAGCGCCTGCTGGACGTGCTGGTGCTGATCCTGATGTTCGCCGTAGCGGCGCGTTTCGGCGGCATAACCGGCGGTTTTATGAACTATGGCGGACTGCTCTGGGGCCTGGTGGCGGGGCTGGCAGCAGGCATAGCCGCGCTGATCTTCGCCGACGAACTGGTGGCACACGAGTGGTGCTCCGGTTTTTTTGTCCGCTTCCCCAGTGTCCGGCTGCTTTTTGAGCGAGTGGCCATGGGCGTAAAGGGCTTCCATTCCTTCAAAAACGGGGCGCTTATTTTTCTCTTTGCCGGGCTTCAGTGGTTCATGGACGCTCTGATTTTTTACCTGCTGGGCATGGCTTTCGGTCTTGGGGATATCCTGGACATCTTCAAAAGCGTGGCGCTGGTCTTTGCCGGCGCGGCCGCGGCCTCGGTGCCCGGCATGCCCGGCAATTTCGGGAATTACGAATTCGTTATGATGAGGGTGCTGGGCGCCTGGGGCGTGCCGGAGGATACCGGGTTCGCCTATGTTTCCTACGCGCACGTTCTTGGCTACATCGTGATAACGTTGCTGGGCGTGTTTTTCATCTACCGGATGGGGCAATCCCTGGGCAGGGTGTGGGGAGAGTTTTCGTCCGGCGGCGGAGAAAAATCTTAATGAGCGGCTGTGTGAAATCAGTGCTGATGCTCAGCCAGACTTTCTACCCGGCCATAGGCGGGGCGGAAAAGCAGGCCCTGGAAATTTCAAGGGCGCTGGCCGGGCGGGGCGTGAGGGTAACCGTGCTTACCAGGCAGCCCGGCGGCCTCCCGGCGGAGGAAAATATCGGGGGCGTGGCGGTGAAGCGCCTTTCGGTCTTCGGGCCGCGGGCGGTGGATTCCGTGGTGTTCATGATAAAAAGTTTTTTCTGGCTGCTGTGGAACTCCAGCGAGTATGATGCCGTACACGTTCACCTTGCCTCCTCGCCGGCGGTGGCTGCGGTGTTGGCCGGCCGGTTGACCGGGCGCAAAACTCTGGTAAAACTGGGAGGCGGCCGCGGCGTGGACGAGATAACCCTTTCAAAGAAAAGCGCTCTGGGCCGGCTTAAGCTCGCCTTCTTCCGGGCGGCCAGGCCCGAACTGCTGGTGATGAACAGCGAGGTTTTCAACTGGCTTAAAGCTTCAAAAGAGTTTTCGGGCCTCAGGTTGCGCCTTTTCCGTAACGGGGTAGATACCGGCCGCTACACGCCGCCGCTTTATAATGAAAAAATAAACGCCAAGACGGCCATCGGGCTGGATAATTCCATAATTTTTCTTTTTGTAGGGCGGCTGTCGCCGGAAAAACGCTTGAAGGAACTCCTGGAAGCCTGGGCTGAAATTTTCAGCGAAGAATCTTCCGCGCCCAAAATTCACCTGGTTATAGTGGGCGGCGGGCCCCAAGAGGCCGCGCTTAAGCGGGCGGCGGGTGACCTGGGAGTGGCGGGCAGCGTTACGCTTACCGGCCCCAAGGAAGACCTGCTGCCGTATTACAGGGCCGCCGACGTATTCGTCCTGCCCTCCATTTCCGAAGGGCTTTCAAATTCCATGCTGGAAGCCATGGCCTGCGGTGTGGCCGTGATGGCCGGCCGTGTCGGTGGCGCCATGGAGGCCGTAACTCCGGGCGTGAGCGGCTGCCTTTTTGACCCGCTCAACAGGGTTGAGCTTAAAGCGTGCCTGCGCGGCTATGTGGCGGATTGCAGCCTGTCCCTGAAGATGGGGGAACAGGCCAGAAAAACCGCCGTGGAGAAATATTCCATGGCCCGCGTCGCCGACGAGTTGATGGAAATATACGGGGAAAGCTGATTATGTGCGGAATATGCGGCATTTACAATTACGGCTCCGGCCTACCGGTAACGCGGCAGGACATGAAGGCCATGAATGACCTCCTCGTCCACCGCGGCCCGGACGACGAGGGCTATTATGAGCATGAAAAT
>CAZYFL010000383.1:0-2096 GCA_964646805.1 uncultured Elusimicrobiaceae bacterium
AAAATATGGACAAGTTAGCTAAAAAATCATTAAGGGCGCGTTAAAGAACAACTGAATCGCTACACCAGTTTAGTCCCAGCCCATTGAATCCAGCTCTGAGTCCGGAGACTGGGGAGGGGGGCTGAAGGGGGTTGCCTTTTGGGCAGGAAGGCGGGCGGTTTTTCCCGGGACGGCGGCCTTTTCCAGCGCGGCGGCCGGCACAGCCCAGTTTCTGCCGACGCGTATCGCTTCCAGCCGGCCTTTCTTAACTTTCTTGAAAACAGCTATGCGGCTAACTCCCATCCTTGCCGCCGCCTCGGGTATTGAATAATATTCCCTGGTCATCACCTTATATTAACATATGTTAACCACAGTTGGCAGTAAACATAAAATCAAGATTATCGGCAGTTGTGGCGGCGAAAATCGCGCGGAATATTTGCCGTGAACGGCTTCATTAAGGTATGATATCAAAAAAATGCGGCCGCCGGGCGGTCATAAACGGGTTTTCGGCAACAGCGGTTCTGCCGAATGGAAAAATAGCCGGATTAAAGAGTGTGTCGGATTGGAGGGTTAGTCGGCCGGGGCGGGGGGATCAATAGAATGGAGAAGGTGGGATAAAGGGAAGCATTTATGAAAAAACCACTATTACTGACAGTATCCTTAATAGCTATGGTATTCATGGCTGCGTGCAAAAAGCATGAAACCGCAAAACAGGAAACATTCCGGACCACAAGCGAACCATATGTTTCACGACTCCTTGCTTCTGCTGTTCCGCCTTTATCTGATTCAGCCCCTGTGCCGCCTTTACCCAAAAATTCCACCTTAGACCAGACTCAAGGAAACGCGTCCCAGGATGATTTGGTTTCTGTTCCGCGTTTGTCCGGAGACTTTGCCTTTGACCTCTACCGCACAATCGCAGCAGCCAATCCTGAAAAAAATATATTTATCTCTCCCTCCAACGCGCGCTGGGCTCTGGGCATGGCCTTTGCCGGAGCGTCAGGCCGCACGCTCAGCGAAATGGCTGCCGTGCTGGATGCTGGTTCGGTTCCAAAGCATATTTATATGAATGGCGAGTCCAAGCGCATGAATTCCCTGTTGGTAGCGGACCCAAAAATAAAACTGCGCATAGCCAACAGTCTCTGGCTCAAGAAGCGTTTTCCTTTCAAGAAAGAATTCATTTCATCAGTGCGCCAATTCTACCGGGCAGAGGTCTTTGCGCGGGATTTTGTCCAGGCAGACGTCACTGAGGTGAACGCGTGGGTTTCCAGGAAAACCAAGGGCAAGATTCCGTCCATTATTGAGGGTTTTGATCGCGATGATCGCGCTCTGCTGATTAACGCGGTCTATTTTAAGGGAAACTGGATAGACCAGTTCAAGAAGGAGAAGACTATGGATGAAGATTTCCATCTCTCCTCTGGAAAGACGGTCAAATGCAAACTGATGGACAGATCCGACAGTTATGAATATTTTGAGGGACATGGACTGCAGGCTGTGCGCCTGCCCTACGGGAACAAGCGCTTAGGCATGGTTATCCTGCTGCCGGGCAAGTCCCTGACGCTGACCCGACTGAACAATATGCTGACTCCTGCTTTCTGGAAAGAGATTTTGGAAGGAATGAAGGGGCGTAGCGGCCGGGTGCGTCTGCCTCGCTGGACGCTGGAATTCACGGCATTGCTCAACGGCCCCCTTATAACCATGGGTATGGAGTTATCCTTTGACAGGTTGAAGGCTGATTTCTCTGAGATGGCTGACGCGCCGGACCCTGCTGACCGCCTCTACATCACCAATGTCCTGCAGAAAACTTTTGTAGAAGTCAACGAGGAGGGTACTGAAGCTGCAGCTGTTACAAGCGGCGCCTACGGCCGCGCCACAGGCCTCCATCCGGAGCCGCCGGCGCCCTTTGACTTCCGCGCTGACCATCCGTTCCTGTACGCGATAACGGACCGGCTGACCGGCGAGATGTTGTTTATAGGCGCGCTCTATACGGTGGTCGGGAGAGTCTAGACCAGTTCCAGGCCCTGTTCACCACCTTGCGCATTATGCCCGTATTTATTATAATTGGGCTAGTGTAGTGTCCCGCAAATAGCTGGCCATTTGACTGTCCGATTTTGGGCTGC
>CAZYFL010000384.1:0-2092 GCA_964646805.1 uncultured Elusimicrobiaceae bacterium
CCCCCCCCCCCCCCCCCCCCCCATATTATAGGATAACCCGAAAAGTTCGAATCCCCTTGACTTAGGGGTCAACTGGATTCAAACTTCCTGCTTTTACCCCTTGCCAATTTGGCTTTTATGATGCATAATATGCTTAATAACTCGGTATATTATGTATGTCAAAAAATCGTGACGCCGCAGATAAACTGTTTGAAATAGTCGAACGCCAACAGGGCTACTTTACCTACAAACAAGCCCTGGCGGTAGGATATTATCGCGATGCCGCCCATTTCCACACTAAATCCGGAGAATGGCTACGGGAAAAGCGGGGTATCTATCGTCTTGCCAAGTTCCCCGTTTCTGACCGCCCGGACCTAGTGCTATGGTCGCTCTGGTCTGCGGACCGGGGGGGGAATATACAGGGGGTTTATTCCTACCAGACGGCCCTTTCTTTTTACGAGATCACAGACGCCAATCCGGCCAAGCTCCATATGACAGTCCCGCAAAAGTTCCGTAAATTCCATTCTCCTCCAAAAGGTATTGTTCTTCATCGTGCCGAGCTGAGGGGGACAGAAATAAAAAAACAGCAAGGCTATTTTGTTACAACCCCCCTTAAAACGCTTCAAGATATGTTTTCCTCCCAACTTATGGACACCAATGAAGTTAAGCTGGCGGCTAAGCAAGCTGTCAGGCTGGGTATTATGACTCCTGATGAAGCAGATAAAGTTTCAGACCTAAAACATGCCTGAACCAAAATCTTATAAATCGGCGGCGGATTTCCGCGTAGCCTTGGAACACCGGCTTCAGAAGCATGCTGCCGGTTCCGGTCTGAACCTGCAACGTCTGCGCCGGACGGTGGCGTTTAACCGCTTCCTTGCCCGTATTTTTGACGATAAAAGTTCGCCGTGGGTATTGAAAGGCGGTTATGCCATGGAACTCCGCTTACACAATGCCCGCGCTACGCAGGATATTGACCTCGGATTCCGCGGCGCTCCGGTGACCGGCGGTGAAAATCAAACCGACTACATACAGCGGTTATTGGCAAAAGCGGCGCAGGCGGATAAGAGGGATTTCTTTTCATTTGAGGTCGGTGGAGTCCAGATGGAACTGGATGGCCCGCTGTATGGCGGCGCAAGATACCCGGTGCGGGCGTTGGTGGATGATCGGCTGTTTGTTGCCTTCCATGTCGATGCCGCTGTGGGGGACTACCTGCCTGAGGAAATTGAAACTGCGGTTGAGGCTGATTTACTCGGGTTCGCCGGTGTTAAGCCTGCCGCATTCCCAATGATCCCGCGAGAAGTTCAATTTGCGGAAAAATTGCACTCTTATACCATGCCGCGCTCCGTGCCCAATTCCCGCGCCAGGGACCTGTACTGTCCAGTTCAAAATGAAACATCTTTATCGTCAGTTCGGTTGACACTTTCAGCCTCGGACGGCCATTCCTGGGCCGCCGTATCCCACTCCTCATACAAACACAGCTTCTGAAGCGCAAGTCTTACCGCCTTTCGGTGAACGCGCTCCTCTGACTTTCTGATTTCATACACAACGTCAGGGTCTGGCAGGCCCATGGCGCCCTTCTCGCTGCGTATCCCGTCTGCCAGCCACCCCCGAACTTCTTCCACGGCACACAGCTCCTTTTCTTTATCGAAGTATACCGCCGCCGATTTTCGGAAGCCTAGGCAGGCTCGCGGTTTGATGAAGTTCCGTACCAGCATCTCTTCGTCTATCTCCCGGTCCAACTCCTCGCGGCTGACCCCGCGGCCCGCCAGCGGAATCAACCAGTTATGCACTTCCTGGTGGTCACGCTCCTTGCGCCCATTTACCCATGGCGAATGGGCAGCTATGGGGTAGGGGACTATTTCGTAGTACTCGAGCAGGCCCTGGAACACGTCGCTCGTAAACGCCGACCCGTGGTCGTATTTCCAAACCAGCGGCGCACGCCCCGTCCTGTCTAGGATAGACTGCGCGTGATCCAGCACCGCCAATGCCTGCTCGCTGCGTACCAGGTCCCAGCCTAGGATATACCCGCTGCACTCGTCTATGGTCGTCAGCAGCAGCCAGGGATGAAGACCGGCCTGGCCGGAGCCCACCGCCGGGCCGCAGTCAGCCTTTT
>CAZYFL010000385.1:0-2091 GCA_964646805.1 uncultured Elusimicrobiaceae bacterium
GAACGCTTCCCCGTCATAATCGGAAAAGTCCTTTGAGACATGGGAATCCCTGAACGAGGAGTTCTCCGTCATAGCCGTCAGGGTGAATGCCGAGCTGCAGCTGTTATGCGAAGCATGCACGCCTTTGTTGTTGTAAACCTCAAGCGTAAAAGGGTTAGTGGAAAGGCTGCCGGCGGAATTCAAACCGGCTTTCTTAAGCTCCCTGAATGCGTCCCGGAGGATGCCGTATTTCCTGCCGTCGGACAGTTCTCCGAAGGCGGGGTTGAAGCGTTTTATCGCTGCCGCCTCCTTTTTTGTCACAGGGGGCATGTATTCGGGGTCTTTCGGCAGGAGTTTCGCGGCCTCGTATGCTTTTTTTACCGCGTGGTTTATGCCGTTTTCCGAAAGTTCGTTCGTCTTATACACCCCGGTCCTGCCGTCGTAGCCGACTTCTACCTTTACCTCCTCCTCCAGCTTGAACAGATTTTCCCTGCTTACGGAATTGTTAGAGAACCTTATGTGCTGCGTCCTGGTTTTTCCGTAACAGATGACGACATGATCCGTCACGGGCTTTTTCAATATTTTTTCTATAATCAAACCCGTAGCAGTCATTATTTCGCCCTCCTTACCATAATCTTCCTGAACCTGGCCGGGCTCGCGCCGTGTGTCATCTGGGCCGCCTGCATGGGATCGCCTTTCCCGCAGGTTATGAACCCCGCCCGCTTGAACGCCCGCTCATCGGCTATGGCGTCGCAGCTGCGCCAGAATTCGTAGGAGATCGCGTTATACACGACGTTCTTGAGCATACCCGTGATTTTCCCTTTTTTTATTTCCCAGAAAGCGTCCCCGCCGAACTGCATGTTGAGCCGCATCTGGTCTATGCTGAAAGAGCCCCTCCCCTCAATGTATATCCCGTCTTGCGTATCCGCGATCAGTTCTTCCACGGAGAGGGGCTTTGCGCCGGGCGCCAGGTAGAGGTTCGGAATCCTGGTGATGGGGACGTCGCAGTATTTGGCGGCCCTTGTGGTGCCGTTCGCGCGCTTCATCTTCAGCTTGTGGGCCAGCTCCCTGTTCACTCCGTACCCCGTTAGTATCCCGTTTTTTATCATATGCCACTTCTGGCATTCAACGCCCTCATCGTCGTAACCGCAGCTCGCGAGCCCTCCCTCAAGGGTGTTGTCCGCGATAAAGTTGACGATCTCTGAACCGTACTTGAAATTATTGAGCTTCTCCGTAGTCGCAAAACTCCTGCCGGCGCAGGATTCTTCATAGCCGAGTACGCGGTCCAGCTCCGTAGGATGCCCCACTGACTCGTGCATGGTAAGGGAAAGGTGCTCCGGATCAAGTATAAGGGTGGTTTTTCCTGTTTCGCAGGATTTCGCAAAGCAGTGTTCGCGAGCCTGCGCGGCTATCCTCTCGGCGTTGCCATTAAAATCCAGTCCCCTGAAATATTCGTAGCCGGCATTCATGGGGGCCGGCCAATAATGCCGTGATTTAACCTCGCCGTTCGCTCTGGCCGTGGCTTCTATCTGGGGCAGCACGGTGAAAACGTCGGTTTCAATCACAGAGCCTTCCGTATTGACGTATTTCTTTCTCATATTCCTTAAAACGAGATAGGAACCCGCTTTGATCACATCCTTGCCTTTCGGGATTGTTTCGCCGGCCTGAAGGAGGATATTGACTGCGTCGCCGACCCCAATTTCAAACGGGTCTTCTTTTATTTTTGTAGAGAATTTCGCGGCATGCCTGGGCTCTTCCGCCAGTTCCACATTCGCCGTTGCGGTTTTGTCCGCGTTTTTGGCGAGAGCCAGCGCTTTGTCGGCGGTTTTCCTGAGGGCGCCCGGGTCCGTCTTGCTTGTGGAAGCGTACCCCCAGCCGTTTTCCCAGAGCGTTTTTATTCCGACGCCGGAAACGTTCTGTTCGGTTATCTGTTCCACGCGGGTGTCTTCCGTTGTAATTTTCCGCTCGCGGAAAAGATGTTCACGCGCATCCGCAAAACGGACCTTTTTTCCTTTCAGATAATTTATGACCTCCAGAAGGTTGTCCATATATTCCCTTTTCGTAACTGCTCAGGTAGCCAGTAGTCAGAATTCAGGAGTCAGAAGTCGGGAA
>CAZYFL010000386.1:0-2075 GCA_964646805.1 uncultured Elusimicrobiaceae bacterium
GTTATTTTAAAATTGTCACTGTTCTCTCTAGAATCTTTATAAATTTTTGACACTCCGCTTTTTGTATGAAGATCAAAATCGTGAGCAAAAAATTTCTGATTTATGAAGTAGTCTTTAATATAATTTCCTTTAATCTTAAGCGGAACTATCGCAGGAGAAAGCGGACAAACCGTGTGCCCCAAAGACCTCAGGATGTCGTAGCCGCCTGCCCCCCCGCCTATCTGCGGATAACAGGCGCCGCCGGCCGCGAGGATAAGGCGTCCCGCGCGGTAACACGTCTTTTCTCCCGGCGCGGTTTTTTTATCCCACCTGGGCCGCACTTTCACGGACTCCACCGAAAAGCCGTCCTTAGCGGCGGAAACCGCAAGAACTTCGGTCAGGACGCATATCGGGACATTCATGATTTCCAGTTCGTGCAGGAGCACGTTCACTACGTCCTGCGCTTTCAGCGACCTTGGAAAAAGGCGCCCTTTTTCGCGCCGGACCCACAACAGGCCAAGTCCCTTGAAAAAAGAAAGGACCTCAGCCGGGGGGAGGATGGAAAAAACTTTTTTAAGAAAAGCCGGGCTGGAGGGGTGGTAGGCGGCCGGCGTCACTTTAAGGTTGGAGAAGTTGCACTTTCCGGAGCCGGTAGAAAGTATCCTGCGGCCGGGCACATGATTCTTTTCAAGCACAAGGACAGAAGCCCCCGCCCGGGAGGCCTCTATCGCCGCTGCAAGACCGGACGCCCCGGCCCCCACGATGATTATATCGTAAGTCATAGATGTAATTTATCTGCCTGATATCCTGTTCTTACATAACTGCTCAGGTAGCCAGAAGTCAGAATTCAGGAGTCAGAATGAGGATGTCGGCGGCCTATTCGCGGGCTATTCTGAATTCTGACTCCTGAATTCTGGCTACCTGCGTAGTTACGTTCTTACACCCTTCCGGCCGAGCCGAGCACCGTCTGGTTCTTGTCCATGTACATCTTTATCAACTCTTCCCGGGCGGGACCCAGATATTTACGCGGGTCAAACTCGCCGGGCTTCTCGGCGAAAATCCTGCGGATAACGGCTGTCATCACGAGACGCCCATCGGAGTCTATATTGATTTTGCAGACGGCGGACTTGGCGGCCTTGCGTAGCTGCCCTGCGCTCACGCCCACGGCGCCTTCCAGCTTGCCGCCATACCTATTGATCATGTCTATATAGCCGTTAAGCACCGAGGAGGCGCCGTGCAGGACTATCGGGAAACCCGGGATGCGGCGTTCGCACTCCTCCAGTATGTCAAAACGCAACGGTGGGGCGCTTTCGCCGGGCTTCACCTTGAATTTGAAGGCGCCGTGGCTGGTGCCGATAGAGATGGCGAGAGAATCCACCCCCGTGCGTTTTACGAAATCTTCCACCTGGGCGGGATCGGTATAATGCGAGCGCTCGGAAGAGACCTCGTCCTCTATCCCGGCCAGCACGCCAAGCTCGCCTTCCACGGTAACGTCGGATTTATGCGCGTATTCCGCCACCTGCCGGGTGAGCTTTATGTTTTCCTCGTAAGGCAGGTGCGAAGCGTCTATCATTACGGAGGAGAAACCGTTTTCTATGCAGGACCTGCACAGCTCGAATGAGTCGCCGTGGTCCAAATGCAGGGCGACCGGGACAGGGCCCTCTTTCATTTCTTTTATCATTTCCATCGCGCCGAGAGCCATCCAGCGCAGCAGCGTGGCGTTGGCGTAATCGCGCGCGCCCCTGGAGAGCTGCAGTATTACAGGGGAGCGGGACCGCACGCAGGCGGTCAGTATGGCCTGCAACTGCTCCATGTTGTTAAAATTATAGGCCGGCACGGCGTAGCCGTCCTTCATGGCGGCCTTGAACATCCCGCGCGTATTGACAAAGCCGAGTTCCTTGTAAGACACTGTTTTTGAGGCGGTAGTTGTCATGTGTTCCTCCGTGTTAACTGTCGCTTCTTATTATATTAATTAACGCAACCGGTACAAACTTACCATTCAATACGCGGGTAATTTGCTAAAATATGGTAACTGCTCAGATAGCCAGTAGTCAGAATACAGGAGTCAGAAGTCGGGAATGAGAACGTCGGCGATG
>CAZYFL010000387.1:0-2070 GCA_964646805.1 uncultured Elusimicrobiaceae bacterium
CCCTACGGCCTGGCCAAAAAGATGCTCCTGGTGCAGTCCCAGGCCTACCGCCAGCCCGCCGTATGTTAAACACCTCAGGGCCGTCACAAATTTTGAGACCGGCCTGGAGAGCATAGACGCCGCAAAACCAGTCATTCACTAACGGTCGGGAAAATTGTATAGAATATATGTATAATAAACATAATGTCCGTTAAACATATATACCGATCAGACAGGTTTGCCAATGAAACTTCACTTTCTTAACAGAACCGACGAGCAAAAACGGCTGGCGCGCACCCTTAGCGCGGACGGCGGCGCCCTGGCTGTCGTGTACGGCCGCCGGCGCTGCGGCAAGTCAACGCTTATCCAGCGCGTTGTCGGCAATAGCGGCGTATATTACCTTGCCGATCAAAAAGAGACCTCGTTGCAACTGCGTGACCTTGCAGCGGAAATTGACAGGCTTATACCAGGCTTTTCCTCCGCCACCTACTCCGGATGGGACGCGCTGTTAGCAACTCTTAACAATCGGCTGACCAGGCGCATTTCACTGTTCCTGGACGAAGTCCCGTACCTGGTGCAGCTTTCCCCTGAACTCCCCAGCATACTGCAAAAATATATAGACCACCCCGGCGCAAAAAAGATCAACCTGGTACTGTGCGGCTCCTCCCAAAGAATGATGCACGGCCTCGTAATGAACAAGGCCGCCCCGTTATACGGCAGGGCAGTGGAAATACTTAAAATTAAGCCGCTTAACGCCGGGTGGATCCGCCCCGGTCTTAAACTAAAAGACATTGCGGCTGTAGAGGCTTTTTCCGTTTGGGGCGGCGTGCCCCGTTATTGGGAACTGGCCGCGCAGTTCGGCAACTTAGAGGACGCCATAAGCGAGCTTGTTCTGGACCCCAACGGCGTCCTGCACGAAGAGCCCATGCGCCTGCTGATGGACGATATGCGCAGCGCGGTACAGCCCTATTCCCTGTTATCGGTCATAGGCCAGGGCTGCCACCGCCTGTCCGAAATAGCCGGCCGCCTGGGCAAGCCCTCCACCAGTATTCTGCGCCCGCTTCTGCAGTTGGTCGACCTCGGCTACGTCCGCCGCGAAACACCCTTTGGCGAGAACAGCAAGTCGACCAAAAGGACCCTTTACAAACTGGATGACCCGTTCCTTATTTTTTATTTCAAATTCCTGCAGCCGAATAAATCCCAGTTGGAAGTCCGCGCCATCTCCCCGGTAATGACCAGGATCCGCGGGCAGTTTCAGCAGCATGTCTCTGGTATCTGGGAGGAATTAGCCCGTGCAAGCGTTGCCTTCAGCTTAATAGACGGCTGCGAGTGGGGGGTGGCCAGGCGCTGGTGGGGTGCGGGGATAGATGGAGCCATGGTGGAAATTGACGGCGTGGCCGAATCTTCAGACGGCAAGGCGCTGCTTGTAGGCGAAGCTAAATGGAGCGATGTCCGGTTGTCGGTGGGTGAGCTAAAAGACGGCCTTCTGGCTAAAGTCAAAAACTGCGCGTTCGCGCGCGGGCGGCGGATAGTCCCTGTAATCTGGTCCAAACACGCCTATAAAAATACCGGCGTCCATGTTTTAACCCCGGACGCCGTGCTTGATTGTCTGCAATAGCCTTGCAGCAGCTTCTGACCCCCGACTCCCGACCCTAGACTCGGGTTCCCTGGCTCCCTCTTTTTTTTGAATGTATCCTCTTTATCTTTCGCCCCTTATTCCCAAATTGCTATAACATAGATATAAATCAAGATTCGGGTTGTTTATCCGTTAGTTTCTTCGATTCCCAATCCTCGATCCCCGATTCTGGATTCTCGATTCTTCTATGGATTTATCTTCAAAACGCATAATGCTCACCGGCGGCGCCGGGTTCCTGGGCTCCTTCGTAGCCGAAAAGCTCAAAGCCCGCGGCTGTAAAGACATCTTCATCCCGACCGAGGATAAGTACGACCTTACCAAGGCCGAGGCCATAGAGCGGGCTTTTAAAGACTCCAGGCCGGACGTGGTAATACATCTTGCCGCCAAAGTAGGGGGAATAGGCGCCAACCGCGAAAACCCCGGCAGCTTCTTCTACGACAACCTTATGATGGGCG
>CAZYFL010000388.1:0-2062 GCA_964646805.1 uncultured Elusimicrobiaceae bacterium
CGGGGAGCCGAAACGCTGGTGGTAGAGCTGCAGGGCAGCCTGTTCTTCGGAACCACCGACCAGCTTTTCTCGGAAATAGAAAGCGATATGCGCTCATGCCGGCGACTCATCCTGGACATGCGCCGCGTGACCTCGGTGGACTTCACGGCCGTGCACATGCTTGAACAGGTCGGTGAAATGCTGGGAGAGCGCGGCGGCTCGCTTGTATTCTCCCATCTTCCGCAGAGTTTGCCCACCGGGCAGGACCTGCGCGTATATTTCAAGCAACTGGGCCTGACGCATCGCGGGGGAGGGGGGCGTATCTTTGAAACGCTTCACGACGCGCTTGAGTGGGCGGAGGAGAGCGCTCTTGAAGAGGCGGGCATTGAACGCCCAGCCGCCGGGGAATTGCTTGATCTTTCGCAGATAGACTTTTTGCGGGAGCTAGACCCCGCCTCCCTGGCGGGGCTACGCGTTGCCATCGGGGAGCGTCGCGTGGAAGCCGGTAAACCGGTATTCCTTCGCAAGGACAGGTGTAACGAAATTTTCCTAATCCGCCGCGGGCGTGTGCGTATTGTGCTGCCGCTGAAAGATACGCGCCGCCAGCATCATCTTGCCGTCTTCGGACCGGGCGACTTCTTCGGGGAGATGGCTTTTCTGGCCCGTACGCCGCGGACAGCCGACGCCATTGCCCTGAGCGACATGGATCTTTATGCCATCAGCCGTGAAGCTTTTGACGAGATATCCCGCCGGGACCCCGCCGTCAGCGCGGCGTTCTTCCAGCGTCTTTCCGCCGTTGAGGCGCTGCGTTTGCGCGACACCGACCGCGAACTGCGCCGCCTTCAGGACAACTAAGCGAGAGCGTCCCGGCGCGTATAGGCCCTTTGGCATAATTTGGGGGGACTTTGGGCACTGTCGGCGCCTGGAAAACAACTGTAGACTAAAGTATGAGTCAATCGTTTGCGGGCATATATTAAGGAAACAACTATATGAAACTTAACGATGCAACGGCGGTTTTTTTCAGCGTTTTAGCGCTTCTCGCGGCCAGCCCTTACTCTTCAGCCGCCGGCAAGGTTATTTATGGCGAAGACGACAGGCTGGAGTATTACGAGGTCCCTGAAAATTTTAAGGCGGCGGCGGATGCCACCGCATCGCTTTGGAAAAAACAGCGCGTAAAACTGGACTATGCCTCCGGTAAATACAGTCTGGTTACCATGAATTTCGGCGATATTTACAACCTTTGCCCGGAGGTTAAGTTCAGGGAACAGCCTAGCGGCGCTTCCTGTTCCGGGGCGCTGGTGGGGGAGGACTTGGTGCTGACCGCCGGGCACTGTATTAAAAGCAAGGCGCAATGCGACGATACCTCCTTCGTTTTCGGCTACTCAATAGGCGGGCCGGTGGAGAATGCCCGCACGCAGTTGTCCGCCGATGAGGTCTATTCCTGTTCCGAAGTGATAAAACGCAGTTTGCTGAGTACGACTCTCACTGTTGACGGGGAATCCTGGCCCACTGTTTATGGCCAGGATATTGCCCTCATAAAACTGGACAGAAAAGTGACCGGCCGCAAGCCGCTGGCGATAAACCGCCGGGGCGGAATAAAAAAAGGCGATAGGCTTTTTGCCGCCGGCCATCCTAATGGTCTGCCGTTCAAATTTTCCGCCGACGGCGCCGTGATGGTGGAGGTGGATCCGGACTCCGCCTATTTCGTCAGTAATCTGGATGTTTTCGGCGGCAACTCAGGCGGCCCGGTTTTCAACGCGCAGACAGGCCTTATAGAGGGTATAGTGGCGCGTAGCGACCCCGACCATTTTATCCCATCGTTCCTGGGCTGTACCGTCTACAATGTAAGACCGCAGACTGCCGGCTTCGGCACAGATGTAAATAAACTGGACGAGGTAATTTCCGAGATCCCGCTTACCCCGGGAGAGGCGGCTGCCGAGGCCGGTATACAGTCGGATCTTGACGCCCTGCGCGGAGAAGTTCCGCTACGGAATGACCTGAACATCAATTTTTAGTAACTACTCAGGCAGACAGAATTCAGGAGTCAGAATTCAGAATAGCCTGCCAATAAGCCTCCAACAAC
>CAZYFL010000389.1:0-2042 GCA_964646805.1 uncultured Elusimicrobiaceae bacterium
ACCATCACGATGAGGAAGGACGAAAACGTGATGGAATCCATCTATGGAATCCCGGAAAAGAGGTGGGCGCCCTATAAGACAGGCGCGTGGAAGAACCGCGAGTGCGGGATAGCCGAAGACCTGCACGTTTTCGTTGAAGCCAAAGACCTACCCGCTTACCGGATGATTGTAATACGGTGGCCGAAAGAAGAGCCTGGGCTGTTTGATAAAAGCCCGTATGAGTATCATGCGGTGCTTACGAGCCTGGATAACTGGACTGCGGGGCTGGTGTTGCAGTTTCACCGGACGAGGCAGGATGGCTCCGAGAACGTGAACAAGGAGCTGTCGGGCGGGTTTGGCTTGTCGAAGCTGCCGTGTCGCGAGTTTATGGCGAATGCCGCGTACTTCCAGATGGCGCTGCTGTCGTGCACGGTGGCGGCGGCGTTTAAGCATCTGGTCCTGCCTGAGGGGTGGAGACAGTTTACAATCAAGACGTTGCGATTCCGGATGATCCGGCTGGCCGCAATAGTGAGCCGACGGGTGAGATATTTATGGTTGAAGATATCGGAAAACTATCCCTTCCGGCAGGTATTTGAAGCCGCGAGATACAGGTTATTGTGGTTATCTGCGAGTATGACTACGGCGTAGCCGCCGGGTCCTGTTGATAAGACTGATAACTTCAAAACTTACGGGGGAGGTGCGTCCCGAAGGAGGCAAGAAGAGGAAAAAGCGTAAGCTGACCGTCCCTGAGGGCCGAAAAAGTCCGTGAGGGATGAAGGAGTCTACCGGCGTGCCACCCGGCTGGCCGTGGGACAGTCATAAAACGGAAGATTTTTTCATTTTTAGTGTCTTCCACTGGTAGAAATCTGTCTATTGAAAGTTACGTGAGCTTTTGGGGGCTTGCCGGACTTAGATATTCCCCGTTATTTTATATACTATATCTAGAGAGGCGCGGCATCGGGTCCGGCTGCTCGTTCGCCTGAGACCGGCGAATTTGGATAATTAAACAATCAAAAAGCGAAGAAGAAGCGCCTGGAGAACTACTATGGCCTTGAAGATATCATGCTTTGTCGCGGACTATGGGCGTGCTGCGCCTCGGCAACATACTGTCCGCAGAAGGCGTGAAATGAAGGGAAACAACTGCCGGGACACCGCTCCGGCGCCGAGACTATGTCAGTAAAGATCGGCCTCAAGAACCGTATATACCACCGCCTGTTGGGGGAAGTCCTCGGCAGCGGGGCTCAAGAATTCATAAAGCACCTGGGCCTGATAGGGACCAGTTTTGCTATAGCGAAGGTCATTTCAGGCCTTGTCAATATAGCTGCCGGCAGGCTGCTTGGCCCGCTGGAATACGGGAAGATCAACGTCATGGCGTCCGTCGGGGCGGCCTTTGCGCCTTTCATGCTGGCCGGGCTGCATTATTCGGTGGTGAAGTACGGAGTGGGCAAAGAAGAACGCCCCCGTGTTTTCAGTACCGCGCTGACCGCCTTCGGCGCGCTGACGGCGCTGGTCTGCGGGCTTTCGCTGCTTTTCAGCGGACATCTGACTATGCTCTTCCATATAGACGTGCGAATGCTGTTCTTTTCGCTCGCCTATGCCGCCGCTACAGCTGCCTTCCTGCTGGTTTCCGGCATGCAGCAGGCTTTGGGCTATTTTTCGAAGCGCGGCCTCAGCGAAATCGGCTTCAGCCTGCTGATGGCTGGCGTATTTATCACCGGGATAACTTATTTCGGCAGGGTTTATGAGGCCATGGCCTGGGCGTACATAGTCGCCTTCGGCGGGATGGCTATTTTCTGGCTGAACCGCACCCGGCGGGATGTAAGTTTCCCTGGCTTCAGCAGAACGATCTTCGCGCGCATATCTGAATACGGATTTTACAATTTCGGCGCCAGCTTGGGCGGGGTTCTCCTGTTGAACATCCAGGGCCTGGTAATCAACGCCTCCCTTCCGGCCAGGGAAATCGGGATTTACGCCGCCTACTACACGGCGTCCATAAATATAGGCGGTTACATGGGGCACGCGCTTACCACAGTGCTTTTCGCCAAATCCGCTGCCACCGCCGA
>CAZYFL010000390.1:0-2036 GCA_964646805.1 uncultured Elusimicrobiaceae bacterium
AGGTGGAGTCAGATAGGTGGGACGACACTGGAGTCCGATAGGTGGGACGTAGCAACGACTTAAGACCCATGCGGATTTTGGCTTTATGCGCCATACTTTATATGGAAACTCCGGGCAGATGCTTGTAACGGTATATAAGAGTGGGCGAGGAAAATTATGAACAATATTTTAGCCATAACCGCCTTGATGGTCATGGCCGGCGGCGCTTACGCCGACGACTTCCGCGATCTGGCGGTTGAGGCGTCGGATCTGAAGGCCATATTCCAGGCTGAAAGCATAATCGCAGAACCTGTGATGATTCGGGCCGAAAAAAAGACGCCTGCCGCCGAGATACAGGTTCAAGTGAACCCCAAGAAGCCCGAATCCGGGTTCGTCTCCGGTACCGAACGGAAAGATTACATCAGAAAAGCTTCTTTATGGGTTCCAGAAGAGTCGCTGAATACCGAAGCGATAGATTTCAGGCGAGGCCCTTTCATTCCGATGAAATACCTTCCCGAAGAACTGGAAACCTGCAGATACATTCCGATGGCGGTTGCCTATGCCGACAGGCCGACAAATGGAAGAACGTTCACCAACGGTAATTCGCCGAAATTTAAATGCGAAAGCCAGGAAGGCAAAAAATTAAAGGTAAAATACGGGTTTGAAAACGGCGACGGAGAAATGTTCTCGGAAGTAGCGGCTAGCTGGCTCCTGACCGCGATTGGAGCCTATGCGGACAGGATGTATCCCGTAAGACTGGACTGCCCGGATTGTCCATCCAATCCGTTCCACAGCGAAACCGACAGGGGCGCCTGGCTCAAGGGCACTAGAGTAGCCGTGGAGGATAAGATCGGCGAGCGCATTGAGAACAAAACAGATTCGGGCGTCGGATTCAATGAGTTTCATCTGATCGAAGATCGGGTGGGGGCGGAAGCTCTGATAGGCCTGGCCCATTTCCTTGCCTATGGGGACAGTAAAGCCGCCAATCAGGCGATCGCCTGCTTAGCGAAAGATACGGTCGCCGATCCCGCTACCGGCAAGGCCGAATGCCTGAAGCCTATGATCCTTATGCAGGACATGGGCGTAAGTTTCGGCAACGGAGCGTCCCTCGTGTCTTTCAAAAAAGCCCACATGGACTACGATGGGTGGGCTAAGAAAAAAATGTGGGAGGACCCGGCTGAATGCATCCTTCATATTAAACCTTCTTTCACCAACGTGATCAGTTCCCTGCAAGGCGTTGATTCCAGCAACCGCAACCTGCAGCAGATCGGCGAAAAGGCAAGACAAATGCTGGTCCGGCGGCTTTCACTGCTGTCGCGGATACAACTGATCGATCTCTTCACTGCGGCCCGGGCGCCCGACCGAAAGCCCAAACACAGCGCCGAAGAATGGGCCGACCTGTTCCTCAGGAAAGTGGAAGAGCTCCGCAGTCCTATGCCCATGAAGAACGGCAAAGCTTTCGCCTGCCCCTATCCGATCGTCCCTGCGAACTCGACTCAACAGCCGGGAGACTACGGAGACCGGAACTGATTACGACCGCCAATACAACTTGATATATTGCCGGCTTAGACTCTTTAATGGCTTCCGGAGTGCGGTTTATTCTGCTGATAAGAATTGGCGGCAGAACAATCCCTGCCATGATAAATCGCGGGCCGCCAAGAAACGCGCCTGGGCTCGCGGTGCGCTCAAGCGCAGGGGAAACCGCTATGCGGTAGTTAGCCTGAATTCCTCAGTTGTCCCCCAAAATAAGGCACGATTTCGTATCATCTGTTTGTTGAGAACGGAGGTACGAAACCGTGCATATACAAACTACAACATTACAAACCGGAAAGCCAATAACCCTCACCTTCACGGATAAGCCAATAACCGCCTGGGGCGGCATGTCCATGGTAGCTGGCTATGGCGTCCGCATACGCCTGGCGGAAACCCTTAAGCAGTATTTATCGCTGGGGCTCACATCGCCGAATGCGACGCCAGCCGCCGACGTAGTTCTGGCATTTATAGCCGGCGTGCTGACTGGCTCGCGGCGCTTTGCGCACATAGAGGCTCTTAGGAAA
>CAZYFL010000391.1:0-2035 GCA_964646805.1 uncultured Elusimicrobiaceae bacterium
CCCCGCTTCGGGGGGAAACCACGCAAGGGTTTCCTCTTCCCGGGCGCGCAGGGCAACCCCCCGGACAGCCCGACTGGGCGGCGTTTAAACCGCAGGACTTTTGCTACTGTCTGAATCGCAGAAGCTTTAAGGAGATTCATTGATGATGCAACAAGATCACGCAAAGCGCCGGCAGGACCTGCGCAACATAGCCATCATCGCCCACGTTGACCACGGCAAAACCACGCTCGTGGACGCTATGCTTAAGCAGACAGGCGCCTTCCACGACAAGTCGGGAGAGGAAGCCGTCTGCATAATGGACTCCAACGATCTGGAAAAAGAACGCGGTATCACCATACTTTCAAAAAACACCTCCGTCCGCTATAAAGACGCCACCATACACATAGTTGACACCCCCGGCCATGCCGACTTCGGCAGCGAAGTGGAGCGCGTACTCCGCATGGTGGACGGTGTGCTGCTCCTTGTGGATGCCCTTGACGGCCCAATGCCGCAGACGCGCTTTGTCCTTAAAAAATCCCTCGCACTCGGGCTGCGCCCCATAGTAGTAATCAACAAGGTGGATCGCCTCAACTGCGATCCCCACGCCTCCCTGGACAGGGT
Organism: uncultured Elusimicrobiaceae bacterium; assembly: GCA_964646805.1. Taxonomy (GTDB): domain Bacteria; phylum Elusimicrobiota; class Elusimicrobia; order Elusimicrobiales; family UBA9959; genus UBA9959. Next base: position 601 of record CAZYFL010000391.1, read on the forward strand.
TTTCGCGCTGTTCATGGAGCTTGGCGCCACCGACTTGCAGCTGGATTTCCCTGTCGTCTACTCCGTGGGACGCGACGGCTGGGCCTCAAAAGATTTCAATGTAAAACAGCCGGACCTCTCGTATCTTTTTGAAACCATCATAAGGACCGTCCCGGGTCCCCTGGACCTGGACGACCAGCCGCTCAGGTTGCTGGTAACCATGCTGGATTACAGCTCCTATACCGGCCGCATAGGCGTGGGGCGCATAGTGCAGGGGAAAATAGCCGCCGGCCAGCAGATTTCTATGGCCTGCCCCGCCTCCCAACCCCGGATACGCAAGGTTATGCAGCTCATGGGCTACAAAGGCCTTGAGCGCGTGGTTATCAAAGAAGCCCGCTCCGGCGACATTGTAGCCGTGGCAGGGCTTGAAGGGATAGAAGTCGGCGACACCGTCTCGGATTCGGAAAACCCCGGAACGCTCCCCGGCCTGGAAATAGAGCAGCCCACCCTTTCTATGGAATTCTACCCTAACGACGGGCCTTTCTCCGGCCGCGAAGGAAAGTTCGTCACGGCCACGCAGCTGCGCGACCGGCTCTATAAGGAACAGCAGATCAACGTCGGACTGAAAGTGGAGGAAATCTCCGGCGAGAGCGGCTTCAAAGTTGCAGGCCGCGGCGAATTGCATCTCTCTATCCTTATAGAAACCATGCGCCGCGAGGGTTTTGAGCTCTGTGTCTCCAAAATGGTCGTCATTACCCGTCAGGAAAACGGCGTTACAGTGGAGCCGGTTGAACTGCTTCTGCTGGACTCGCCTGCGGAATTCCAGGGCGCGGTCATGAACGGTCTGGGCGCGCGCGGCGCGCAGCTTAAGAGCATGGTAATAGGCGAGGATGGCCGCGTCCGTTTTGAATATCTCATTTCCTCAAAGGCGCTCATAGGGCTCAAGTCCGAGTTTATGACCTTCACCAGGGGCTCCGGCCTTATGCACCATAGCTTCAACGGCTTCCTTCCGGAGGGCAACTTTAAGCGGCCCAGGCGCAACGGCGTTTTTATAGCCAAGGAACCGGGCAAGTCGGCCGGCTACGCCCTCAACAGCCTGCAGGATCACGGCATAATGTTCGTGGGCACGGGCGAGGATATTTATTCAGGGCAGATAGTCGGGGAACACTGCCGGTACAATGATCTGGTGGTGAACCCCTGCAAGGAAAAAAAACAGACCAATATGCGTTCCTCCACTTCTGACATGTCCATCACTCTTACCCCGCACCGCGTGATGAGCCTGGAGCAGGCAATTGAGTACGTTGAGGCGGACGAGTTCGTGGAAGTGACGCCCAAAAGCCTGCGCCTGCGCAAGAAGACGCTGGACCACAGTCTGCGTAAGCGCGGAGAAAAAGATGATGACTAGTGTGGTGTCCCAGCAATAGCTTTACAATGAAAAGACCAGATTTGAGGACAG
>CAZYFL010000392.1:0-2035 GCA_964646805.1 uncultured Elusimicrobiaceae bacterium
TCTGACTCCTGAATTCTGGCTACCTGTGTAGTTACAGTTTATGACTCATAAACAGGCAGACTTCAGGAATCACGCCTCTTTGCAACCGCATCAAAGAACGATCTGGCTACGGCTTTCACCGTCTGAAAGACTGAAAAGGGTGTTGTTTATGAGACTGCAGTTAAAAAATATAAGAACCATCCATGATAAAAAACTTTTTCCACAACCTTAACTCTCATAAGGTGAATTACATGCGGATAAACCCTAGCCTCGCTTACAGGCGCATAGCAGGGGAAATGTTCATAGTGGATGCTTCCAGGGCCGAACTGCACGAACTGAACGGCCCCGCCGCCCTGATCTGGGAGGGGCTGGCTTCCGGCAGGACCACAGAGCGCATAATTTCTTCCATTGTGTCCGAGTTTGAGATAGACGAGAATACCGCCCGGACCGACCTGGAAAACTTCATTAAAGAGTTGCTGAAGACCGGCCTGCTTTGTATCAAATCCACATGACCTCTTCATTATGAAAAAGAAAAAAACATACGAGAAACCTAAAATAAAGACCGAAAAGGTCTTTGAGACAGCGGCGCTGGCCTGCGGCAAGTGTTTAAGCGGGCCCACAAACCAACTGTCCTGCAAGACCCTTAAAAAATTATCATGAGCAGCGGGGTTTTCGCCTTTCGCCTGGAGGGCTCCAGCATGCTACCGGTCTTCAAGCCAGGGGATATTGTGCTTGTTCAGCCCTTTAGCCTTAAGCCTTTAGCCTTAAGCCTTTCCCCCGGCGATTGCGCCGTCTATTCCCATAAGGGCCGCGAACTGCTGCACAGGGTGGTCAGAACGGGGCCGGACGGCGCATGGTTCGCCGACGACGCCGGGCGGCTTGAACCGCATCTGACGCCGTGGGAAAACGTGCGCGGCAAAGTTTTGAGCCGGAATCTTCTTGCCGACGGCCTCTGCGGCCGTTTTTATTCCAAAATACGACGGATTGTCAATGCTGCCTTCCGCCAAACTTAACGCGCTCACTCTGGAGCGCAATATTCCTGTTTCAATAACCGTTGAACTCACGCGCAGATGCCCGCTGGCCTGCCGGCACTGCTATCTGCCGGAAACCGCCGGCCGCGCCCGCGCTCCCCGCGAACTTGACGTCCGGCAATGGGAGCAGGTGTTTCGCCAGCTGGCGCGGGCCGGCGGGCTCTATCTGGTTTTCACCGGCGGCGAACCCCTGCTGCGGCCGGACCTGGCGGAACTGTGCCGCCGCGCCAAGAAACTCAAATTTGATTTGCGTATTTTTTCAACCGGCCTGGGCATGACCCGGGCTCTTGCCGCGGAGTTAAAGGAAGCCGGGGTCTCAGCCTTTGAAATCAGTTTTTATGGCCGCCCTGGGATGCATGACGGCATAACAGGGCTGAAAGGCTCCTTCGTCCGCAGTCTGGCCGCCGCGCGGCTGTTGAAAAAAACTGGCTTGGGAATCAAAATTAAAACTCCACTGATGAAAAAGAATATCTCCGCCCGCGCCTGGCTTCAGGCCCTGGCAAAGCGCGAGGGTTTTGGAATTTCTTTTGACCCGATAATAACCGCCGCCAACGACGGCAACGCCTCCGCCCTCCCCCTGCGCCTCACCGGTACCCAACTGGCAAAAGCCGTAAAATTTTACGGCAAAAAACCTTCATTCTTTTCTGCCTCCCCCTCTGCCCCTTCAGCCTTTAGCCTTAATCCTTTATCCTTTCTCTGCAGCGCCGGCCGCAATGTCTGCGCCGTAGGACCTGACGGCGAACTCTATTCATGCCTGCAATTACCGGTAAAACTCGGAAATTTGACGCGGCTGAAATTCGCTGATATCTGGAAAAACAATACCTGGCTCAAAAAGTGGCGCTTGGCCGGATTGAAAGACTTGAAGGAATGCGCCGCCTGCCCGCATATAGATTTTTGCAGCCGTTGTCCTGGTGTGAGCCTTATAGAGGAAGGCGATCTCTTCGCTCCGAATAAACCCGCCTGCGAAATAGCTAGTGTGGTGTCCCAGCAATAGCTTTACAATGAAAAGACCAGATTTGAGGACA
>CAZYFL010000393.1:0-2027 GCA_964646805.1 uncultured Elusimicrobiaceae bacterium
CGCCATCCTCATTCTGACTCCTGAATTCTGACTTCTGGCTACCTGAGTAGTTACATAATTTTAGCTATCTCCGGCTGAAGAAAAAAATAAGCGAACGGTAGACGGCGTAGCAGACAAAAAAAGACACTCCTATCATCAGCGACGGCCGCGCCCTGGGGAAGACGTTGGCCGCAACTATTATAGAGGCGCCAAGCGGGAGAAGGACGCAGTCAAAACACACCTTCAGGAAAAGCGCAGGTTTATATCCCACGGCGGGAAGTTTTACTTCCCTGTCCAACAGGGAAATTATATATATGTGTTTCAGCCTTTTTTTAAGACCTTCGTTACCCGGGTCGCGCTTCAGCTTCTCCCTGTATTCCACCGCGAGGTCCCCAAGCTTGTCCGCCTTCGCCGCCGCCCCGGCCAGCCGCCAGTGGGCTTCCTCCGAGGAGGGATCCGCGGTTACGGCCTTGCGCAGGGCATCCAGCGCGAGTACGCGGAACACCGTCTCTCCTTTCCCGGCTTTCAGGGAAAAAGCCTGCGCCAGGCCCAGCCAGGCGGCGGACGCGGCCGGCTCCCTGCGTATGGCGGAGTTATAGTAATGTACGGCGCCGTCCGGGTCGCCGTCGGAAAGATGCCTGCCGCCCAGTTCCATCAGCCTGCCGAAATCTATTTCCTCCATCCTTACCTCATGTGCCAGGTCATCAGCACGGGCCGCTCCGGCAGGCCCGGCGGCGGGTTGACGTTCAGCCAGACGTCGTAGGACATGGAGTTGCCGCCTCCGAAACCGGAGAGTGTCACAGGTTTATTTCTGGCGCCGGATAGGTTAAGTTTTTTCGTTGAGCCGCCGACGGCGCTTATATTGCCGGATCCCCTGTTAAAAAAGATTCCGCACACCGTCAGGTCCTGGGCCGGACTGCTGGTCTTACCCTGGAAGGTGATGCCGTTGGATGCCAGCAGGGCCATGGAATTGCCGTAAACGGCGGAGGTGGTAGTCCCGCCCGTCAGCGGGTCGTAATACAGCAGGTCGGAGTCAACCGCGGACTGGCCTATAGTTATCTTTCCTTTGGATGGGCTTGTGTTAGTTGTGGCCACGGTCACCCTGCCGCGCACCGTGCCGTAAACCGAGAGGTTGACGTTCTCGCCCAATACTATCATGCCCGCCTCAATGATCGACACCGTTATAGTGGTGCCCTCTATGGAAAAAGCGCTAGAGGAGGGATAGGCATTGAAACGCAACGTCCTGTCCGAGGTGAGCTTATAGGAATAATTCATCTTGTAATAATCCTCCCTGAGAGCCGGGTAGATCATGTCGGAGGGGTAAAAATTATAGCTGGCGCCGTTTATAACCGGGCTTCCGGAAAGCGAACCGCCGTAATAAACATCCCCTTCCACGCTCACATTAGAACCGCTTACGCTCAGATTCCCCCCGATTATCAGCGGACCCCCGGCGAACTTTACGTTAGAGCCGGTTATAGCGAGGTTGCCGGTTATCCACCACTTCCCGTAGTACGTTATGTTACTGGCGCTTATGGTGAATGCGCCGTTTATCATGGTGCCGTAGTCGGTCAGGTCCGAGATGAACTGCACGGCCGAATACAGTTTCTTGTCGGCGAGCGGACTATTCTGATCCTTTCCGTACTTGCCGACGGCCTCTATATAAAGCCGGTGGCCGGCGGCGTCGGCCTCGGTGGAAGCCGAGGAGAAACCGGCGCTGTAGAAAGGCTGATTACGGGCCAGCAGATCCGGGTCGTAATGGCCCTCGTAATAATTCTGCGAGAACTGCCTCATAAAATCCACCAGGGCCGAGTTGGCCATGCCGCCCGCCATGCCCAACTGCTTTTCTTTGTAGGAATGCCTCAGGGAGGCTGTGGTGGTGACAAGAAGGTACGCCAGCAGCGGGATCAGCGCCAGCATCATCAGGTTCACCAGCACCAGCGCCACGCCTTTTCTGTTTTTCATAGGTTCACCGTAACTCAGCTCCCTCTGTGTCGCTGCGAGTGGCGGCGGGCTTGCCCTGCGCACCCGGGCCGAGGAAACCCTTGCGT
>CAZYFL010000394.1:0-1981 GCA_964646805.1 uncultured Elusimicrobiaceae bacterium
TCCACCATTCTGAATTCTGGCTCCTGAATTCTGTCTACCTGAGTAGTTACAAAGATTTACAATAATCCCTATTCCTTCCCGGTCATCTTTATCTCCACCACGCTCTTCGTGGCCTCCGTCACCCTGGACTGCAGGTCCATGCGCGATCGGTCTATCTTGTACTTTTCGGTCAGGCGGGCCGCCACCAGATTGACGCGGTTCTCTGCGACAGCATCGGCGTTAGGCTCACCGGAATAGGCGTAGCCGATAAGCTGTATGTCGGCCATAGGATAATAGCCCATGGTCTCAGCCACCTGCGCCAGCCTTTTTTCGCTCCCGCTGGTAAGTGCGTTGGCGTCGGTAAAATAAATCTTGTAGCTGACCTGCCCCGACGGCTCTCTAGGCGGCGCGGATTCTCCGGCGGACTCCGCACCCCCCCCTGCCGCGGCGGTTTCGGCATCGGCGGATACGGCCCTGGCCTTCTTTTTCGGAAGCGCGCGCGTCTTTTCGGCCGGGGCTTTTTTCAGCTCCATGTTTTTCCTGCCGGCCGCTCCCTTGGGCAGCTTGCCGGCCCCCCCTTTTTTGGCGCCCTTAGCGCTGAGGGCGCGGGTCTTCACACCCGACCCGGTAACGGTCTCTTTTTCCGCGGCTTTCTGCGCGGCGGGCCTTGACAGCATGGCCTTTTCCTCTTCCAGGGTGGGCCGCACCGCCAGCAGGCGGCTCAGCGAGGTCTCGCGCCCTTCCACGTCCGCGGCGGTGATGGTGAACATATACCGGCCGGAAGGGTAAGGCGCTCCAAAAAATCTCTTGCGGCCGTTCCAGAAACTCTGACTGTATTGCGGACCGGAGCCGGAAATTTCCTGCAGCAACAGCCGGCTCCCGTCTTTGCGCACTTCAAAAACCTGGAATTTCCAACTGGGCCGGCCGCTGGGCGACTCAAAGGCGGAAAACTCCACTATTGCCCCCTCATTGTTTTGCACCGCTATGGCGGTGGGGTAAATCCCGAGCGACACCCTGGGACCCCTGGTCTGCAGGTCCTCCAGGTCTTTGAGGCGCAGCTGCGTATCGTAGTCAAGGAGAATGATCAGTCCGCTTGTACTTGTAAGTTCCTTGGGAAAACGAATATCGTTGCCGGTCAGATTAACCTCCAGCCTGGACTTGGACACGCCGCGGGACTCAAAATAGGAATTAAGCGCCAGCGCCCGGCGCATGCTTTTTATCTTAACGTCTCCCTCGGCGGAGCCTTCGGGAAGGATGAGGCAGTTAACCTTGCCCAAAGTGAACAACAGTCCGGAAAGCGAGGACAGCATCTTCTCCGTACCGGATCGGAAGACGGCTTCGCCCGCAAAAAAGAAATCAGGGTCCAGCGTAAGCGCCTTGGGCATGCCGTCGCCCATATAGATTTTCACGGCGTCGGAACGGCCCAGTTCCAGCAGCAAATCCCGGCGCATCAGCGCTATCCTGGATTCTATCTTCCCGTTAACGCGCGCTTTCCGCGCTTCCGAGTCGTCCTGCCGCGAACGCCCATCATCCTCGTCCTCCTGCAGACCGGCCTTAATCCCCAGCGGGATGTCGCGCGATAAGGAGCCGGATTTTGGCTGCGAAATCTCCGTAAGGGTGGTGGGCTCCGCGCTACGGTCCTCCATGGTGTTAACGCCGGTATTCATGCGCATGGTTATCCTGGTTATATATTCGTTGGCCAGGGCCTTTTCGGAGGGAGTGCCCTTCACCAGTATATTCATGAAGCGATCCATGGCCTCGGTGTCTTCCCCATCGTGATAAAGCCTTATGGCCTGCTCCATGGGACGGCTTACCCTGTTTTTAGAAGCCTGGGCGGACAGATCGGACAGGAGTCCTGAAGCGGCAAAAACCGAAACCAGGATCCCTGTAAGTGTTAATTTTAAGGCGCTTTTTATTTCCATAGCACATTACTGACTTGTGTCTTCCAGTAACTACACAGGTAGCCAGAATTCAGGAGTCAGAATTCAGAATAGCCCGCGAA
>CAZYFL010000395.1:0-1979 GCA_964646805.1 uncultured Elusimicrobiaceae bacterium
CCTTTTTGGGGTCAAAAGTAAAAAACGGATCAGCGGGCGCATCCGGGCGTGGGACGGGGCTGGTGATGCATTTGGCTTTTGAACGCCATATCTCGGACAACAACCTGTCGTAATTTGTGGCGTAGGCGAAACCTTTGCGCACGTCGGCATCCGTGAAAAAATCCGCCGGCACACCTTTACCGTCAAGGGCTCCGCTGCCGACAAATTGGTTGTTATTCGTGTCAATTTTAAAGTTAAAATTTACGGCTGTCAGTGAGCGACTGGGAAGGCCTTCCTGAATGGCAACCCCCTTTATGGCGGAAAGATCGCGCATGCTGGAGCGGCCGAATTCCGCGTAATCAATATCTCCGGCTTCAAGCATGGACAGACGAGAGGCCTCACTGGCCACCGGCGCGAAAACCAACCGGTACAGCGAGGCCGGTTTGCGCCAGTAATTCGCATTCTTTACAAGCGTTATCCGCCCACTTTCCGGATCCATGCTTTCAAACTTGAACGGCCCCGTGCCATTGGCCAGGTATCTGATGTGAGAGCGTTCCATGGGAAGACCTGTGAACTGCTTCCAGGAAGCTTCCGCGCCGTCCCATTCTCCATGCGCGGCGGCCCAGGCCTGCGAGGTTATAAAAGGCCTGGAAGCAAGCAACGACAAAAACGGCGGATATGGCTCTTTGAGCGTGATTATCAGCCTGTCACCATCCGCCTTTACGGCCCTGGTGAAGTCAGCGAAAACAGGGGTTATGTTCCCGTTGCGATCGCGGACCGAATTTATGCCCAACAGCGGCTTAAGGAAAAGACTGGAGGGTCCGATGGGAACGTCGGTGATCATGAATCTGATGAGCGAATAGACGGCATCGCCTGCCGTGAGCGGAGAACCGTCGTGAAATTTGACATTTTTGCGTAGCGGAAAAGCATAAGTTCGTCCGTCCTGGGATATGAGCCCGTTGTCTTTCGATGGCACTTCCGCGCTGAGCGCCGGGACAAAACCGGAGCTAAGGGCGTTTCCCGCAAAAGCCACCAAAGGTTCGTAAATATTAAGCTCGATCATATTGCCATAATTATCATATGTGCCGGCGGGATCAAGCGTGTCCGGTTTTAGATTTATTGCCGTTACAAATGTGGCAGCGAAACCGGCGCCGGCCAGCGCCGGTATTGCGGCTGCAGCAAACAGCAGCGTCCTTCTTGTATATTTACGCGACAATAGAAGTAAATTCATTAGAGCACCTCTTATTATTTAGGACTGGGATTCAGCGCATCTGCCGGCCGCTACTGTCGTATGTGATGGCGCGGCGTTCGTACTGACCGTAGTTGTCGGATCCGGTGAACACGGTTACACCGAGAGAAAGATCCTCGTTGAAAAGAATCTGCAGTTGCCGGGCGTAAGCGTTTTCACCGGCGGCATATTCAACATGCCAGAACGCCGTGCCGTTGCTGTCGAATTTCCAGAGCCCGGCCCGGTAGCGGTTGGAGATCTTAGTGTTGCCGCACACGTAGATATTGTCGTCCTTGTCCACCTTTACGGAAACAGGGTCGCTTTCCCGCGTATCGCTCAAGCGATCCCAGATAAGGTAGTTACGGGCGGAGTAGTTTATCAGCGAAAATGAACGCGAGTTGTTTAACGGACGGGTTACCAATATAACCACGCCGGTGGAGTTGAGCGCGACGTCGATGGGTTTTTCGTCCACGCCGATGTCATAATCCGCTTCCCAGAGCAGATCACCACGCGCGTCCACTTTGGTTATACGCAAATAATCGTTGCGGTTGTTGTAGCGTCCAGTGATGGAATAAGTTGCGCCGGCAGGGTCCGTTATCGCAAGTTTTTCCTCCTGGGCTTGCACGGAAGAACCACAGAAAATAAGAGAGGATAATAAAAAACACGCATTGCACAAGGTTTTCATACAATTTTATTGTACCAAATAGATTATGGTCATGTCGGGCTGGATTTTTTTAGTATCATAGGGGGGGACAGTCATTTATGAGCAGGG
>CAZYFL010000396.1:0-1977 GCA_964646805.1 uncultured Elusimicrobiaceae bacterium
TCTACTCTATATGCCACAGTCCATCACACAAGATATCTTCGGCCGAAAATCCCGCCTGGAAATCTTACGCTGCCTTTACGATTCGGGCGAAGAACTAACAGGGCGCGAAATCGCCAGGCGCTCCGGTTTCAGCCATCAACAAACCCATAACGAACTCCGGGCATTAGTTTCTCTGGGAATCGCGGAACGCAAGGTTGCGGCACCGGCCCATTTATTCCGCCTCAACAGAAAACACTGGGTCGTTAAAGACGTGGCCAGCGTTATTTTTAAGAAGGAAAAAACGTGGCTGGATGAATTGCTTAAGGAATTCGGCAGGAAACTGCCGTGTTCAGTAAAATCCCTTGTTCTTTTCGGAAGCGCGGCTCGCAATCAACTGCGACCTGGTAGCGACATAGATCTTTTAACTCTGGTTGGAAATGAAACGGGCAAAAAAGAAGCGGCAGCTTGCTTTAGTGAGCACAGTTCCGAAGTGTTGTCACGTTATCACTACCCGCTGGCGCCGGTTATTTTAACCATAGACGAGTTCCGCAAGAGATATAAACAAAAAGATAAATTTGCCCGGGAAATCCTACGAACGGGCAGGGTTGTGCAGGGGGAATTATTTACGGAGATTTTGTAACCCGGAAGAAGGAAACATAAGAACCATGACGCCTAAAGAAATTCGTCTCACAAAAATTTCACGGGAACGCCATACCCTTTACTGGAGCAAAGCCATGGAGTTTTTTGAAGCCATGGTGGACGCTTCCCAGAAAAAGAATTGGAATGCCACGGGCTTGGCTGGTGTTCATTGTTGCATATCAGCAACGGATGCGTTGCTGGTGAAACACGCCGGTGTTCGTTCCTCCTCAGATTCCCATCAGAACGTGATAGGACTTCTGCGGGCAAAGATTAACGATCCCGATATTGCTAAACAAGCCCAACGGTTGGGAGAAATCCTGGGCCAGAAAAACCTGATTGAATATGTGGATAAATCTTTTCCAGAGAAGAACGCGTTGGTTTTAAAAGTCAGCGTCGAGCGATATATTGAATGGGTTAGAAAGCTTCTCTAAGGGAGTAATTTCCCAGGAGATCACCTGTTACGCCGCCCCTCGCAACAACACAGAGGGAGCTGAATAGTTCTACAGCCGCACTTTCGCTTGCAAAGTATAAGTGAGTCGGTTGCTCGTAAAGTGCGGCTGTAGAAATAGTTAGCATTGTTGACAAAAAGAGTCGGCTCTTTTTACGGTCACAAGACGCAGGTCGCATGTCACAAGCCGGAAAGAGATAAGAACGTCCGGCAAACCTTGTGACTTATGACAGCGGCGCTATGCGCCGCTAAAGCGAAGCAGTTCGGGAAGCAGGGCTTTTAGCGCCAGCGCGCGGTGGCTGACTGAGTTTTTTTCCTCCTCTAGGAATTCGGCCAGCGTTCTGTGGCCGCTGCCGACCTCAAAAAGCGGATCATAGCCGAAGCCGTTCGAGCCGCGCACTCCGTCCGTTATCCTGCCTTCAAGCGCCCCGCGCGAAATTTTAACGCCGCCGGACGGGGAAGCCAGCGCCATCACGCAGACAAAGCGCGCCAGACGCTTTTCATACGGCGCTCCCTCAAGCTCGGAAAGCAGCCTGGCGTTGTTTTCCGGGGATGAGGCGTTTTCCCCCGCATAGCGGGCCGATCTCACCCCCGGCCCGCCGCCCAGGGCATCCACCTCCAACCCTGTGTCGTCGGCCAGCGCCCACAGGCCGGTAAAGCGCGCGGCAGCCAGCGCCTTTTTGAGCGCGTTCTCTTCAAGGGTGATGCCGTCCTCCACTACCGGTCCGGCCCCTGGAAAATCAGAGAGGGCCTTCAGCGTGAGCGGCAGCGGTGGAAGAAGGGCGCATATCTCCCGCAGCTTGTGAGGATTAAAGGTGGCTATTACCAGCGTCTTTCCCATATGAGCGCAAAATATAAGTAACTACTCAGGTAGACAGAATTCAGGAGTCAGAATTCAGAATAGCCTGCCA
>CAZYFL010000397.1:0-1956 GCA_964646805.1 uncultured Elusimicrobiaceae bacterium
TCAAAAAAAGTGTAAATTTGCGCTGTTTTTACCCTGAGGAGCTGCTGGCCCTGGCCCATTATAACGGTTTCAAGGTGGCCGCCAGGTACGGCGATTTCCGGGGCCGCCCTTTCAGCGGGGCTTCCAGGGAGCAAATTCTTATCTTGAATAAGCGCCCCTAATTTGGTATCCTTAATCTACTATGACTACCTATGAGTTAATGTTGATTATAAATCCGCAGCTTACCGACGCCGAAGTCGGGGAAGCGGTGGAAAAAGCCAAAAAGATCCTCACCGACGAGAAAGGCGAGGTGCTTGCCGAAGACAGGCTGGGACGCAAGAAGGTTTCCCATCCTATACGCAAGAACCGCGACGGCTTTTACGTTTATATGAAGGTCAAAGCCGCCCCTGATAGCGTGAAGATTATAAATCACAACCTGAAGCTGCAGGAAACAGTCCTTCGCTCCATGATGATGAAGGCTAGTGCGGAACCCGTGAAAAAAGCCTAAGTAATCACGGGTGACATGATGGATATACAGATTCCGGAGCTGAACCAGGTTTTAATTGCCGGTAGGTTGACGCGCGATCCCGATCTGCGCTTCACCCAGAAAGGCCAGGGCGTGAGTTCTTTTTCAGTGGCAGTGAACCGCCGCTATAAGGATGCCGCCACCGGAGAATGGAAGGACGATACCACTTTCGTTTCCGTGACTGTCTGGGGCCCTGCGGCCGAGCGTTGCAAGGAAAAAATAAAGAAGGGCAGCCCTGTTCTGATTGAGGGACGTCTGACCGCCTCTGAGTATACCGACAAAACCGGGCAGAAGCGGAAAGAAATGAAAGTTACCGCCCGCAGGGTGCAGTTGCTGACCCGCGACGCGGCAGAGGGAAGGGAAGTAACCGCTCACGAGGCTGAAGAAGGCCATGCCGAAACAGAACTGAAAGGCGACTCTTCCGGCATAGAAAAAGTTCCGTTTTAGCCTTTTACCCGCGAAACGCAGGAGCAAACATTATATGGAAAACAACGAAACAACACCCCCAGTGCAGCCCCCGGTATCCAGGCCCATGGGCGCGCCGCCCATGCACCGCGAGTCGGCCGGCCCCCGCCGCCCCGGCGGTCGCAGGTTCGCCCCGCGCCGCAAGGTGTGCAGGCTGTGCGCCGAACACATAGATCTGGTGGACTACAAGCAGGCGCAGATAATTAAAACCTTCTGCGCCGACACCGGCAAAATGCTTTCACGGCGCATCACCGGCGCCTGCGCCAGGCACCAGCGCCAGATAATGAGGGCGGTTAAAATCAACCGCAACCTGTCCCTTATGTCTTATAGCGGTTGATTTGTCAGAGCTGATTACGGAGTTATAAAATGAAAGTCATACTTAAGAAAGACGTCAACAACCTTGGCCGCTACGGAGAAATAAAGATCGTTCGCGACGGCTACGCCCGCAACTTCCTGATGCCCCGCGGTCTGGCGGAAACAGCCGCCGGGGGTGCGCTGAAGGCCTGGAAGAATTGCGCCGACAAACGCGCCAGGCGCGTGGCCGCAGAAGACGACGCACTCAGGGAACTGGCTAAACGCCTCAGCGCCATTACCCTTTCCTTCTCGCGCCCGGTCTCTGTGGACGGCGTTATGTTCGGCTCGGTTGCCAAGAGCGACATCATAAAGAACCTGGCCGCCGCCGACATGAAAATAACCAAGGATATGATACGCCTTGCGGCCTCCATAAAGGCCGTGGGCGCCTTTGAAGTCGAGATCGCCCTGAAGCCGGACATCACGGCCAGTATAAAGGTGGCGGTTTCGGCGCAGAGCAAGTAAATTCCGGATAGCCGCAAAGGGGCAGAGGCACAAAGTAAAGGCACTCCTTTATCACTTTGTCGCTCTGTGCCTTTTTTTTCGCCTGAAACAGGCCTGGGCGGCATACAACGCATAACAGTAACTACTCAGGTAGCCAGAAGTCAGAATTCAGGAGTCAGAATGAGGATGGC
>CAZYFL010000398.1:0-1951 GCA_964646805.1 uncultured Elusimicrobiaceae bacterium
ATTCCCGACTTCTGACTACTGTATTCTGACTACTGGCTACCTGAGCAGTTACCTTAATTCTTATCACTTAATCCTTAACTGCGACGCGGTAGCGCGGGTCGTTGTACATCTTGAACTGGCGGTATACTTTCAACCGCACGCGGCCGGCGGCCACCTCGCAGACCAGCTTTGTCAGTTCCTCCTCCAGATCTTTTCTCTGCTCCGCCATCGCGTCCAGGCGCGCTGAGCAGGCGGCCTTGTGCTCCGGCGGCGCGTCGGCGCGGCTCAACTGTCCGCGCATGTGAAATATTTTAAGCTGTATGATGCTGAGTTTATCGGCCAGGCTGCCTGGTGTTTCCGCCATTTGATATAGCCTCCAGCGTTTTTTCGTCAATGCGCTCTATCAGGTCGTTGCGTTTCTGGTTAAGCTTGTCTATGTTTTTTTTGGCCGCGGCTATAGCGGGCACGTCACCCACGCGGGCTTTGTCTTCTTCATGCCAGAGCTCGGCGTTGGTCATGGCCAGCTCGCTTACAAGTTTGCCTATTCCCTCGTCCATACCTTGCACCTCCCAGAAGTTATTATACAAAACAGCAGGCCCCTGGTTTTTGACACTTGGTTTTTTCGACAACGACCATACTTTGGTATGGCGCAATGCCCATATATAGTGTATACTATAATCAAACATGCCATATTTTGAATGGGACGATAAAAAAGACGGGGAAAATCAATCAAAACATCACGTATCTTTTAGACTTGCTCAATACGTATTCTCTGATCCTAAACGCATTATTGCTGAAGACTTGGAACATAGCAGGGAAGAAAAACGATTTTTTTGCTTTGGCCGGATAAGAGAAGGAATCCTGACCGTCCGCTTCACGTTCAGGAAGAACAGGATTAGAATTATAGGGGCGGGATATTGGCGGAAAGGGAGGGCAATTTATGAAGAACAGAATAAAATACACTGATGAGCCGCTTGGACGATTAAAAGTTGTTAAGGACTTCCTACCTCCTCCGTCGGAACTGGTTTTTAAAGAGGATGGCGTTAAAGTTACTATGACATTGAGTAAGTCTAGTGTTGAGTTTTTTAAGCGAGTGGCGAATAAGTACCACACTCCGTATCAAAAAATGATCCGGCGGTTGGTGGATGTTTACGCGACTCATTATCCATTACTCTAACCGCCCATTTTAATTGCCGCGGCGGCTCTCCCGCTAGTTCGCCTTTGAGGATTCTTTTCGTAAGCTTCGGAATTTTGCATATTGGGATAGGCACAGCATAACGGAAGCCTTCAACCTGGTCGTAGCAGACGGTATTAAAAGAGAAAGAGGTAACGGCATTGTAAAGATATGACTGACTCACTACACCAGGTGGGCGCCGGAGGGGGGCCCCTTATAGATGGCCGTGGTTGGAAGCTTTAGTTTGGGATCACGCAGGTATGAGGAGACAGGAGAAGTGCGTCCATCCGACGCAAAGTCCTATTCCCGATTAGCGTTTGATTCTTTCACGCCGAATATTCGGCCGCATCCCTGCAACTCATCAGGGGAAAGCGGCGGATATTTCCCATAATACCGGTTTTTAGTCTGCTGCGGACGTCAGAATATAGCGGGCGCAGCGATTTCCGCCTATCTCCGGGCATCGCCCCCGGCCTTATGCTGAAATTTCAGTTTTTGGTTCAGGAAAATCGAAAGTAAAATTTATTGACGAGCCCGACAGGAAAACGGTATTATTTTGCGGTATTGGTTGAATGGCCCTGTTTTTGTGCCACAACTTTTTAAATGTCAGTGGTATCTGGCTGGGCGCATTCGTCGACGGAAGTCCGTGTTATAACGCCGAGCTTCTCCCTGTTGTCCTTCCAGCAACCTGGGAAAGTCGAAAGTGGATTTCCGCGATCCGAGCCGACCTTACGCGGCTCTCCGACGGAGACCTCCACCGTGCGCGCCGGTCTGCCTTAATTCTACTTTCGATTTTCCTGT
>CAZYFL010000399.1:0-1946 GCA_964646805.1 uncultured Elusimicrobiaceae bacterium
TCGTCGCCGACATCCTCATTCTGACTCCTGAATTCTGACTTCTGGCTACCTGAGAGCAGTTACTATTTTATAATATTTGCTATGATGGTTGTTCGGGCGTAGCGTCGTAACCCGCACCGAACAGGAAACTTATATTTATGCCGCAAAAAAATAAAAAAACCATAAGCGTAATAATCCCGGTTCACAATGCCCTGCCGGACCTCGCGATATGCCTTGAAAGCCTTGAGCGCACTGCGCGGGGTCTTTATGAACTGATACTCGTAGACAATGGCTCGGGACCGGAAACACGCCGCTTTATAGCCGGACTTAAAGGGGCAGTGAAGATTCGCAACAAGACCAATCTCGGTTTTTCAAAAGCGGTTAACCTGGGCCTCAAGGCGGCGTCGGGCGAGTATATGACGGTACTAAACAGCGACGTGGCCTTTTTTGAAGGCGGTCTGCAGGGGCTTGCCGCCTGTCTGAATGCCGATCCTTCCGTCGGAGCCTGCGGTCCGCTGACCAACCGGACCGTAGGCGCACAGCGTGTGGCGTTGGAACCTGAACTGGAACGGAACCGGAAATCCCTGGAGCCGTTCGCTATGGCCATGGGTCTTAAGTTTGGGGGGGAATCTTTTGAAGTACACCGCCTGGTGGGGTTTTGCTTCATGCTCCGGCGCGCGGCTTTTGAGAGCGTGGGCCTGCTGGACGAGCGTTTCGGCACCGGCTGTTTTGAGGATTTTGACTACTGCCTGCGCCTGCGTCAGGCCGGTTGGAAACTGAAGGTGGCCAAGGACGTCTTTGTTTGGCACCGTAACCATGCCAGCTTCAGCGGACACGACCATTTTCATTCCTGGGCGGTCAAGAACCGGGAAGTCTTTATTGACAAGTGGTGCCGCAAGTCGCTTGAGTTCCTGGACGAACTGGACCCGTGCCAGGAAACCGACGGGAAAAGGCTAAAGGTTAAAGGCTAAAGAGGGGATATTCTCTTTGGAAAAGATTTACCCGGTTCTGGGGCGTTCAATGCGCTTCCTTTTTGAACCGGGAGACGCAGTGGCTGTACGCGCCTGCGGCCCCGGCAGTCTGCGTCCGGGGGATCTGGCCCTGCTTGTTAAGTGGACTGCCGGCTTGCCTTCAGGCTATGTAATACACCGGACGCTTTTCAACCTCTCTCTGCCCGGAAAACGGCTGTTACTTACCAAGGGTGACGCAAATTTCCTGCCGGACTGGCCCCCTTCGGCTTTCCAGGCGGTAGGGCGGGTTTTGTCCTTTGAGAGGGGCGGACTCCGTTTTGACCTGCGCCCCGGATTCTTCAATAATTTTATTCTGCCGGTTTATTCCCTTGCCGCAAATAAAATCCTTTACCTGGCGGTTTACCTGGCGGCGGCCCTGTTCTCCCTTGCCTGCCGTTTGTTGCCTTCGCCGCTGGCAGAGCCGCTCAGCCTCCTTTACCTGGCTTGGGAAAGCAGGCTTTACCCGACCCTGCTGGACATCGTTTCCGCCCCTGCGTTGCCGCAGGGCGGCAGGCCGGTGGAGGCCCGTGCCGCCGTTAACCTGAATCCTGCAGTTCAAGATAGATCTCATTGGAAAAATCAGGGAACAGAATTATTCTGCAGGATTCCCCGCGAAGCGGGCGGAGGGCCAAGCGCTATGCGCGACAGGCCCGACGAGGTGTATGCCTCCCGAAGGGCGCCCGCTATGCGGGCGGAAAGTTGCAACTGCAACTTTCAGGTTAAATGCGGGCGCATACGGAAGGATGAAACCTGGAGCGGGCGCGTCACGGTAGCCGATTACCTGATAATAGAACGCGGGGTCAGGGTTACCGTCCTGCCCGGGACCGAAATAAATTTCACGCGCCGCGAGCCCTGGTTTTTTCCCGTGTTGCGCGCCGGCAGCGACGGCAGCCTGCGCGAACTGGACAGCAGTCTGGCCAAGGCGCTGGTCTACGGTGAATTTTCGGCCCAGGGTTT
>CAZYFL010000400.1:0-1931 GCA_964646805.1 uncultured Elusimicrobiaceae bacterium
CCTCGGCCCGGGTGCGCAGGGCAAGCCCGCCGCCGCTCGCAGCGACACAGAGGGAACTGAGTAGTTACTTTTTTTCTCACATGTTATTTCGTTGCGAGACACTACACTAGATACAGGCGCATCACGCAGCGGGAGCAGTCGAATTCCAGACGGAAGCGGCGGCCTTCCGCGTCTTCCAGATAAAGCGGTTCCACCTCTTTGCCCTTTTTGCAGAGCCCGAGCCGGCGGCGTACGCAGAATTTTGTGACCATCAGCGGTTTGCCGGTCAGATCGGCGCCGGCCTCGGCCGCCATGCCGACTTCTTTAACCCCGTGCCGCTTATAGAAGCCGGCGGCCCTGGAATTAAGCACATTCCCCGTATAATCCAGTTTTTCTTCAGGGTAAGGATAATCGTTGGGTATTAATTTCGTTTCCTCGCGCGCCGGGACCCGGGCGCCGGTTTTCTCAAGGCCGGCCAGCGCCTTGCGGCGGAGGTCGTTCAGCGCGGAGACCGGCACAAAATATGGCTTTGAAAGTTTAAGCTCGAGCGCCTCAAGATAAAAATCGCTGTCGCCCAGTTTTGAGAGCTGTTTTTTTATAGTTTCCAGCGCCTGCTCCGGTTTCCCGGCGGCGGCCATAACCCCGCGCAGCTTCGCCTCGGCCGAAACCCCACGCTCATCGCAGGCCTTCAGCGTCAAGCCCCCCTCGTAGTCGGAAAATTCCAACCGCAGGGCGAATTTCCGCCGCGCGCCGTCCCGCTCCAGAGCGCGCAGGAAGTCCTTGTCAAGGTTGCGGTAAATGTCTGCGCCGTTTTCCATGCCCTTCAGGTTATCGGCCCGCACACGCCCGTTTTTTACGCCGTTTATCAGGGAACCGGTCAGCGCCCCGGCCTTGTCAAAAAAGGTTATGCCGTCGCCCGGGTGCATCTTTTCCGCGCCGTGCAGCCTGAATGACCCGTTTTTAACGTCGGACACACGCCCGAGCGGCTCGCCCACGAACTTGGGCGTGTCCGGCGAGGTAATGTCTACGGGGTTGCCGTCCAGAAAATACTCGGTATAGCCGCGGTTGAAGGTCTTGGCCGGGTTCGGCTCAAAACCCACGAAGCTTTTGCCCAGCGACGGGCGAAAAAAACCCTTTTTAACCATGACCTTGTCCAGCTCGCGGCGGTAGAAGGCGACGATGTTGCGCACATAGTCCCTGTCTTTCAGACGGCCCTCTATCTTAAAAGAAGTTATGCCGGCATCCACAAGGTTTCCAAGCCTCCGCGACAGGTTAAGATCCTTAAGCGAAAGCAGGTGTTTGTTCACGGCAAGAGTCCCGCCCGCGGCATCCTTAAGAGTGTAAAGCCTGCGGCAGGGCTGGGCGCATTCTCCGCGGTTGCCGCTGCGCCCGCCGAGAGCGCAACTGAGGTAGCACCGGCCGCTGTAAGAGACGCACAGCGCGCCGTGCACGAAAAATTCAAGCTCCACGGAGGTTTTGGCCCTTATGGCTTTTATCTCCTCCAGCGTAAGCTCGCGGGCAAGTATGACGCGCTTGAAGCCGGCATGCTCCAGAAACAGCACCTTCTCGGGCGTGGTATTATGCGCCTGGGTGCTGGCTATAAGCGGGATCGGGGGCAGGCCGCTCTCCAGCAGGCCCATGTCCTGTATGATCGCCGCGTCCGCGCCGGCTTCCCAAAGCCCGTAAATAAGCTTCCGCGCGCGCGCCAGTTCTTCGTCGCTGAGTATGGTGTTTACCGCGGCGTAAACCTTTGCGCGGTATTTGTGCGCGTGGGAGGCCAGCTTTTCTATATCCGCCAGGGTATTGCCCGCCGAGATGCGCGCGCTGAAGCGTTCCGCGCCTATATAAACGGCGTCGGCGCCGCAGTTGACCGCATCTATGCCGGTCGCCAGGTCTTTGGCCGGCGCCAGAAGTTCAATGGTCTTTTTAGGGTTCACTGAATACATGTAACT
>CAZYFL010000401.1:0-1927 GCA_964646805.1 uncultured Elusimicrobiaceae bacterium
AGTAGTTACACTTTTACTCTGTAACCTGCGGCCTCAAGTTCCGTTTTAATAAAATCACGGCGATCACCCTGGATTTCAAGCACACCGTCTTTAACCGTCCCCCCGGCGCCCAGCCGCTTCTTGAATTTCTTCAGCAATTCCTCCTTCCCCGCCGGGTGCATGGGCAGCTTTTCAACCAGCGTAAGCCCCCTGCCCTTGCCGGTTTTACGGAAAGAGACCCGCACCGGCCCGGCCTGCGTCCTCTTTCTCAATTCCCCCGCCAGCCCGTCGGGGCAGTTCACTTTTCCTTCGGGGCCGGTTGAATAAACCAGCCTGTCATTGTCTCCCATATTTTTCAATTGTACAAAACAACCCCGCTAAGCAATTCTATTTTTCCACCACCACCACAGAAAAAAGTTATACTTACAAAAATTCGCAAACGGGAGACGCTTATGAACACCTTACTTAAGGAGAAATCCAAAACCATGAAGAAAGACTTTAAAGTGAAAGACATGAGCCTGGCCGCCTGGGGCCGCCGCGAAATAGAAATAGCGGAAAAAGAAATGCCCGGCCTGATGTCCATACGGGAGAAATTCGCCTCCAGGAAGCCGCTCAAGGGCGCGCGCGTTATGGGCTCCCTGCACATGACCGCCCAGACCGCGGCGCTGATAGAGACCCTTTCAGCCCTGGGCGCCGAAGTGCGCTGGTGTTCATGCAATATTTTCTCAACCCAGGACCAGGCTGCAGCCGCCATAGCCGCTGCCGGTATACCGGTGTTCGCCTGGAAGGGCGAAACCCTGAGCGAGTACTGGTGGTGCACCGGGCGCGCGCTTGACTTCGGCGGCGGCAAGGGCCCCCACCTTATAGTTGACGACGGCGGCGATGCCACCATGATGATGCATCGCGGAGTTGCGGCGGAAAAGAACCCGGAAATACTTGACGCCAGGGCGGACTGCGAAGACGAGCGGGAACTGAACAAATACCTGAAGGCCGGACTTAAGAAAAACAATAAGCGTTGGCAACTGGCCGTTAAGGACTGGAGGGGAGTTTCCGAAGAGACCACCACCGGAGTGCACCGCCTGTACCGGATGCACGAGGCCGGCCAGCTCATGGTACCGGCCATCAACGTAAACGATTCAGTGACCAAGTCCAAGTTTGACAACCTCTACGGCTGCCGCGAATCGCTCGCGGACGGCATAAAGCGCGCCACCGACGTGATGATAGCCGGCAAGGTTTGCGTGGTCTGCGGCTACGGCGACGTGGGAAAGGGCTGTGCCCGCTCCCTGCACGGTTTCGGCGCGCGCGTGATAGTCACCGAGATAGACCCTATCTGCGCCCTGCAGGCCGCCATGGAAGGCTTTGAAGTGGCCGCCGTGGAAGATACGCTGGGCACGGGCGACGTATATGTCACCGCCACCGGCAACAGGGATATTATCCGCCTTGAGCACATGCTTAAGATGAAGGACCAGGCCATAATCTGCAACATAGGCCATTTTGACAATGAAATACAGGTGGAAGCGCTGAAAACCGCCAAAGGAGTAAAGCTGGTGAATATAAAGCCCCAGGTGGATCGCTTCAACCTGCCCAACGGCCGTTCTTTATATCTGCTGGCCGAAGGCCGCCTGGTGAACCTGGGTTGCGCCAAAGGCCACCCGTCTTTCGTGATGAGCAACTCCTTCTCTAACCAGACGCTGGCCCAGCTTGAGCTGTGGAGCGGGAAGATGGATGCGGGCGTATACCGCCTGCCCAAGCGCCTGGATGAGGAAGTGGCCCGCCTACACCTGGAAAAAATAGGAGTAAAGCTGACTAGGCTCACCAAGGAACAAGCCGAATACATAGGCGTGAAGCAGGACGGCCCCTACAAACCGGAACATTACAGATATTAGCGCTCAAAAATTGTAACTACTCAGGTAGATAGAATTCAGAATTCAGGAGTCAGAATGAAGAT
>CAZYFL010000402.1:0-1925 GCA_964646805.1 uncultured Elusimicrobiaceae bacterium
CATCCTCATTCTGACTCCTGAATTCTGACTTCTGGCTACCTGAGTAGTTACGTTTCCCTGATGTATTCCCTGGACACGGTTTCATGGGCCCAGTCCAGCCACGGTATCAGGGCTTCTATGTCGGAAGTCTCCACTGTGGCGCCGCACCACACGCGGATGCCGGGCGGGGCTTTGGCGTAGGAGTTTATGTCGTAGGCCACGCCTTCCTTGTCCAGAATGGAAGCGATCTTTCTGGCGGCCCTGGTCTTATCCTCGTCGGATAGTTTCCGGAACCAGTCGGAGTTGATTTTGAAGCAGACGGAGGTGTTGGAGCGTATCTCCTTTGTTTCGGCCAGGAAGCTTATCCAGCCGGACTTTTCCACCCAGCGCTCAAAAGCGGCTAGGTTGGCGTTGGAGCGCTTCACCAGGGCGGGGTAGCCGCCGATGGATTCCGCCCACTTCAGGGCGTCTATCGCGTCCTCCACGCACAGCATGGACGGAGTGTTGACGGTGTTGTATTCCAGCTCGCCGGGCTTCAACTTGCCCTCGGCGGCCAGGCGGAATATTTTGGGGACAGGCCAGCTCACACTGGACTCGGTTTCCTCCATGCGCTTTACGGCGCGGGGCGACAGGATGACGACGCCGTGGGCGGCTTCGCCGCCCAGCACTTTCTGCCAGGAGAAAGTGATCGCGTCAAGCCTGGTAAAATCCAGCTCCATGGCGAAGATGCCGGAGGTGGCGTCGCAGATGACGATGCCTTCATGACTGGCCGGTATCCAGTCCAGGTTCGGGACCTTTACGCCCGAGGTGGTGCCGTTGAAGGTGAAGACGACGTCGTTGGCGAAGTCGGCTTTCTTCAGGTCAGGGAGTTTGCCGTAATCGGCCTTGTACTCGTTGACTCCGGGCAGCTTCAGGAATTTCACGGCATCGGTTATCCAGCCTTTGCCGAATGATTCCCAGCCGAAAATATCCACCGGGCGCGGGCCGAGCATGGTCCACATGGCAAGTTCCACCGCGCCTGTGTCGGAACCGGCTACCACGCCTATGCGGTAGCCTGCGGGCAGGTTAAGGACTTTCTTCATGCGATCGGAAACTTCCTGAAGGCGGGCTTTGCCTTCCATGGAGCGGTGGGAACGGCCGATCAGGGCGTTCTTCAGCGCGTCCACGGTCCAGCCCGGCCTCTTGGCGCAGGGGCCGGAAGAAAAATTGGGGCACCTGGGTTTTAATGCGGGCTTTTCCATTTTATTCTCCTGAAGTCGCAACGACTGTGCAAGTCACGGCGTTCCCTCTCACTCGTACCATGTCCGGCAAGCAGGGCATCTTGAAATAAAACTCGCTATGAAACATCAGCAGTCTCCTGAAAATACCTCCGGGCAGGGTTTCTCAGCAGACTGTCAATATTGTATTGCAAATGGGGGGTTGATGTCTAATTTAATATTGCGAGGCTGAGATTTATGCGGCCTTATGCTGAAATTTCAGCTCGTAAAATTCACAGTTATAAATCTTAGGGAAATTTTATATCTTAGCCATATGAACGCGGTGAATGTTGTTAATCTTGTTAAAAAATATAAAGATACAGAAGCCGTCAAGGGCGTAAGCTTCAGCGTGAAAGAAGGCGAAATATTCGCCCTCGTAGGCCCCAACGGGGTCGGAAAATCAACCACGCTCAAAATGTTGGCCACGATACTTATCCCCACATCGGGCTAGGCCGAAGTATTCGGCCTAGACACCGTTAAAGACGCGGCTGCGGTCAGAAAAATAATAAGTTATTTACCTGAAGAAGCCGGCGCCTATAAAAATCTCACTGGCCACGAATACCTGCATTTTATGGCTTCCGTATTCCTGCGCGACAGTGGGAAAGTCGCAGAGGCAGTCCGTTACGGCGCCGAACTTCAGACCTCCTGACATAGCCGCAATTCCTCGTCGGAGCGATGTGGACATACCAC
>CAZYFL010000403.1:0-1909 GCA_964646805.1 uncultured Elusimicrobiaceae bacterium
TTTCTACAAGAACACCCACCCGTTCAGGGAACTGGAAGGACTTAAGTCTTACGAGGAGACTGCTTTCGGAGTTATGCCTGAAAAGGCGGAGATAACAGAAAACGGCCTTGACTACCGGGTGCCCATGTCTGGCGGACAGAAAACCGGCTGGTACTTTGATCAGCGCGAGAACAGGGAAGCGCTCGCGCCATTTTTCAAGGGGCGCAAAGTGCTGGACATCCACACCTACCTTGGCGCTTTCGCCATAACGGCAGCCAGGGCCGGCGCCGAAGCTGTCTGGGCGGTGGACTCTTCGGAAAAAGCCCTGAAACTGGCGGAGGAAAACGCCGCTCTCAACAAGGTTGATAAGAAGATAATTTTCAGGAAAGAAAAAGCGGAGCGCATTCTGGAAGCCCTGGAGGCGGGGCAGCTACCAGAGGTCCCGGACTTCATACTGCTTGACCCCCCCAACATCGTGCGCAACAAGAAGCATTTGCCGCAGGCGCTAAAGATGCTGGCGCGCATGGCCGGCGCGGCGATAAAAGCCCTGCCGCGCGGCGGCTTCCTGGCGGTCTCCACCTGCTCGCATCATATCTCCAGGGGAATGTTCGTAGAGACCCTCTCAGGCGCGGCGGCCAAGGCGGGCAAAAAAGCCGTACTGGCAGAGCTGCGCGGCCAAGCCAGGGACCACCCTATATTGATCAGCATGCCCGAGACCGAGTACCTGCACTTCGCGTTGCTGCGGATAGTCTAAACGAGCCCTAAATTGTCCATTGGATTTTCGCCTGCCTTCGGCGGGCAACCAAACTAGATCGCAAACTGCGTCCGCAAGATTCCAGATTATCTGCGCCTACCGCAGCGGAACCCGATACCGTCGGCCAGTTGGGTGGAGGCATTGCTCCCGCTGAAGATGAACACCCCTGCGTTGGAGCCATCGCCCCAGTTGCCCCCACGGGGCGCCGCCCTGGCGGCACCACCACCGTTATAAACATAGTAGTAATCGTTACCATAGGCATTAGACGAAGTGTCAAGAGAAGTCGGTATACCTGTGGCAAAATCATAGCCTGTGATATAGCCACTGCCTAGTCCATTTGTGGGGTCAGCAGTCATCACAAAGTCCACCCACTCCGCGACATTACCAATCATATCGTAAACGCCTTCCTGTGTGACACAGCCGGCTTGTGCGCCAGTAACACAGGCGACGGCACCGCAGGCGCTTGCCGTATTGCAATTCATTGTCTCCCCAGTCTGCTCAAGCGTGATGTTCCACTTGCTCCCTTTATAGTTCGCCGCGTTAAACCATTCGGAATTGGTGAGCAGGTGTTTCCCCGCATTCTGACATGCCTTCTTAGCCGCGCACCAGTTGATAGAGCCCAGAGGGGTTTGCCCGGAGGCGGAACCGGCAATGGCTGTGCTGCCGCAGGCGTCTACTTCGGCCTGGGAACCATTGGTACAGGTACAGTTGGTTACTGTCCCGCCTGCCAGATAGGCCTCATACTTGTCAATGCAGTAGGGATAGGGGCCGGGGATATAAGCCATGCCAGTGGGGCAGGCGCCTTCGGCATCCACATACTGTTTGGTGGCAATCTGCAATGCGGAGACGGGGTCCCCGGGTAGCGTCTGCGCCCCTGTGTAGGTGTTCGCCCCAAGCGTGGCCGCCGTCCCCGCTATCTTTGAAGGCGTTATAGCGGCGGAAGCATTTATGTCTGCGTCAACTATAGCTCCAGCCACTACTGACCCGGGCCGTACGCCGTTTGCCGCTACCGAAGAGGCCAGCACCCCGCTCAGCGCCGCGCCATTGCCGGCAAAGAAAGGCGCAGTTATGCCGCCCGCCAGCACATTGATGCCGGAGGAGGTTTGCAGGCTGTAAAGCGCAGCCCCGCTTTGCGTAAAAGTGCCGCTGGAGGCCGTAATGCCGCCGGTAAGCGTA
>CAZYFL010000404.1:0-1864 GCA_964646805.1 uncultured Elusimicrobiaceae bacterium
GTGCCTATGATTATCTCATAGTTTCCGTCGGTATGGCCCACGCTTGTCAGTATGTCCCCGTCTTCCAGGCCTATGGCGTTTATGCCGGAGCGCCTGATATTGGCGAAGTCCGCTATGTGCGTCTTCTTGATGTTGCCCTTGCGGGTGCACATCACTATGAAGGCCTCCTTGCCCCTGGCTTCGGCGAAAGACTCTATGGCCAGCACGGAGGTTACCGTTTCGTCCTTAACCTGGAGCAGGTTTACTATGGCCTTGCCGCGCGAGGTGCGGTTGCCTTCAGGAATTTCATAACCCTTCAGGGCGTACACTTTTCCGCGCGTGGTGAACATAAGTATAGTGGCGTGGCTGGACGTGACAAAGAGCTTCTCAATAAAGTCTTCTTCTTTTACATCAGAACCGATGATGCCTTTGCCTCCGCGGCCCTGCACCTTGTAGGTGTCGGCAGGGATGCGCTTTATGTAGCCGCCGTGGGACATGGTAATGATCACGTCCTCCTCGGGAATAAGGTCCTCTATGTCAAGTTCGGCGGCCTCGCCGGTGATCTCGGTCTGGCGTTTATCGCCGTATTTTTCTTTCAGTCCTTTAAGCTCGTCCACAATTATCCGGAGAACTCTCCCGGGGTCGGCGAGTATGGCCTTCAGCTCGCCCACCAGCTTCATCAGCGCGCGGTGCTCTTCCTCTATGGCTCCGGCTTCAAGCCGGGTGAGCTGGTGCAGACGCATATCCAGTATCGCCTGGGCCTGAATGTCCGACAGGGCGAACTTCAGAATCAACCTGCCCCTGGCTTCAACCGGGTCTTTGGACTTCTTTATTATCTCTACTACGGCGTCTATGTTCTGGAGGGCTATCAGATAGCCTTCAAGGATGTGCGCGCGGGCCAGGGCCTTCTTAAGGTCGTATCTGGTGCGGTTAACTATCATCAGCCGGCGGTGGCGCACATACTGAAGCATAACCTCTTTAACCGGCATTACGCGCGGGCGGCCGTCCACGATGGCCAGCATGATAACGCCGAATGACGATTCCAGCTGCGTGTGCTTGTAGAGCTGGTTGAGCACCACCTGGGCATTGCCGTCGCGCTTGATTTCTATAACTATGCGCATCCCGCGCCGGTCGGACTCGTCGCGGATATCGGAAATGTCGGAAATTTTTTTCTCTTTTACCAGTTCCGCTATGTTTTCAATCAGCGTGGACTTGTTCACCTGATAGGGGATTTCGGTGACGACAATCGCTTCGCGATTGCCCTTCATTTCCTCTATCTCCGCCCTGGCCTGCGTCTTAAACGAACCGCGTCCGGTTTCAAAATAATCCTTTATGCCCTTGCGTCCGCGGATAATGCCGCCAGTGGGAAAGTCCGGGCCTTTCATTATCTTCATCAGCTCTTTCACTTCCAGTTCAGGGTTCTCAATTACCGCTATGGTCGCGTCGCAGACTTCGCCCAGGTTATGCGTGGGAATATTGGTGGCCATGCCCACGGCGATACCGGAAGACCCGTTGACAAGGAGGTTGGGGAGCCTGGCCGGCAGCACCGACGGTTCGGTAAGGGAGCCGTCGTAGTTGGGCGTAAACTTTACCGTTTCTTTCTCTATGTCGGCGAGCAATTCACCGGCTATGCCGGAAAGGCGCGCCTCGGTGTATCGCATGGCCGCGGCGGGGTCGCCGTCTACGGAACCGAAGTTTCCCTGGCCGTCCACCAGCGGATAGCGCAGGCTGAACTTCTGCGCCATGCGCACGAGCGTGTCGTAAATGGAGGCATCTCCGTGAGGGTGGTACTTACCCATCACGTCGCCGACTATGCGGGCTGATTTTTTGAAGGGCTTGTTGTGCTGCAGGCCCATGTCGTCCATGGTATAAAGTACGCGGCGGT
>CAZYFL010000405.1:0-1844 GCA_964646805.1 uncultured Elusimicrobiaceae bacterium
GCTGCCTGTCGCCCGTCCCGGAAGAGCGCTTCCACAGCGCCGACGACTTCCGCAGAGCGTTAAACGAAATCGTATAAGCAAAGTAATCCCTCCTGACTTCCGCAATGGGACACCCGGATGATTTGTCGTCTTTCCGGCGAAAGCCGGAATCCATCATGGTTTATATCAATCGTATAAGCAAAGTAACCCATCCACGGCTGACGATCGGATAAAACCACTTTCCACTTATGTTATCATGGCAGTATGAAATTTGAGGCTAGGGGGATTGTTAAGGTTTTCCCGGCGCCGGTTTTTTCCGGCGGGCAGCCGTTGCGCGCACTGGGAGGGCTGTACCTGGAAGCCGGGCCCGGAGTGCTGGGGGTGGAAGGGCCCAACGGCTCCGGCAAAACCACTCTCTTCAAGACCCTGGCCGGAATAATTGAGTCCGACGGTGGAACCATACTCGCCGGGGGCGAAACCTCCGGCGCCCAACGCCTGAGGGAACTGGCTGCTTACTGCCCAGCGAGCCCGCGCGCTTTTTATTTCCGCCTGAGCGCGCTTGAGAATCTGCGCTTTTTCGGGGCGCTGGCCGGTCTTTCAACCTGGCAGGCGCTTGAAAGAGCGAGGCAGTTGGCGGATAAACTGGGGTTTTCCGCGACGGATCTGGAACGGCGTTTTTACCGCCTCTCCGAGGGGAACATGCAGAAAGTTTCGCTGATACGCTCTTTTTCCCGCCGCCCCCCCCTGTTGCTGCTGGACGAGCCTTTCCGCAGTCTGGACAAAACCTCCTGCCGGGGTCTGCTTGAGCTGATAACAGAAACGGGCAGGGACTCCGCCGTGCTGATTTCCAGCCACTCGCCCGAACTGCTGCGCGCGGCGTCTAAAAAAATACTCAGGCTGGAAGCCGGCCGGATTACCAGTGAGCCCCCTCGCTCTTCATCCTTTTCTGCCCCGCCCCTCAGCCCTCATCCCCCATCCTTCAGCCTTAACCTCTCATCCTTTTCTATCATCTCCGCCTTCCTGCGCAGGGATTTCCTGACCGAACGAAGCTACCGCCTTTCTTTCGCGCTGGGTGCGCTGGCCACGCTGGCAAACCTAGCGGTATTTTACTTTATAGGCAGGCTTTTCGGCGGGGCGCTGGCCCCGCAGCTTGAACCTTATGGAACAGGCTACTTTACCTACGTGTTTACCGCCATGGCCTTCTTCGGCTATATAGGCACGGGAGCCGGCTCTTACTCCGGACGGCTACGGCTTGAACAGACGCAAGGCACGCTTGAGGCGGCGCTCTCCACGCCTCTGAAAACAATCCCCTTCCTGGCGGCCATGTCCGCCTGGAATTTCCTGTTCGCCACTTTTGAACTGCTTGTTTACGCTCTGGCGGGCATCTTCATTTTCAGGCTGGATTTTTCAGCGGCCAACTGGCCCGCAGCCGCCCTTGTCTTCATCCTCTCCGCGGCCTGCTTCGCGGCGCTGGGAATACTTTCTTCCTGTTTTGTGGTTCTTTTCAAGCGCGGCAACCCGCTGGCCTGGGCGCTGAATAATTTTGAGGGGCTGCTGGGCGGGGTTTACTTCCCGGTGGCGGTGCTGCCGGGCTGGCTGGCCGCGGTTTCAAATCTGCTCCCCGTCACCTACGCGGTGCGGGCTTTTCAGTTGGCCATGCACAAAGGCGCGGGGCCGGCCGCTATCAGCCATGATCTGTTTATACTGACAGTTTTTAACATTGTTCTGATACCCGCCAGCATATGGTTTTTTTCGCTTTCAGTAAACCGAGCCAGAAAAACCGGAACATTAGGCGAATATTAATTCGCCGGGTAACTGCTCAGGTAGCCAGTAGTCAGAATTCAGGAGTCAGGAGTCAGAAGTCG
>CAZYFL010000406.1:0-1833 GCA_964646805.1 uncultured Elusimicrobiaceae bacterium
AGTTTCCGCCATTCTGAATTCTGACTCCTGAATTCTGACTACCTGAGCAGTTACGAACGACGGCCAAGATCGCCCTAATCTCCGTTTATACCATTGTCGCGGTAACGCGGATGATCTCGGCCAGTGTGGTTATTCCGGTGCGGGACTTCAGTATACCGTCCATCAGCAGCGTGCGCATTTTTCCGGTGCGTATGGCGGTGCGCTTTATCACGTCGGTGGGGGCGTGGTCCAGGATATGTTTGCGTATCTCCTCGTTCATCAGCATCAGCTCGAAAATGCCGGTGCGGCCCATATAGCCGGTGTTGCGGCATTCGGGGCAGCCCTTCTCCACTTTATAGGCGGCGCCGGGTTTGAGGATAAGTTCTTTCACTATCTTTCCTTCCTCAGGGTCCATGTTTTTTATGAACTCGTTCACCACCGGTTCCGAAGGGGGCGCCGCGTTCTGCGAACACTTCGGGCATACCTTGCGTACCAGGCGCTGGCTCATGGCGCCCAGCATGGAGGAGCCTATCAGGAAAGGCGGTACGCCCATCTCGAACAGGCGTTCTATGATGCTGGCCGAGTTAATGGTGTGTATGGTGGTGAAAAGCAGGTGGCCGGTGAGCGCGGAGCGCAGACTTATCTCGGCGGTGTCAAAGTCGCGGATTTCCCCCACCATGATGACATCGGGGTCCTGGCGCAGTATGGTGCGCAGGCCTTCGGCCCAGGTGAAGCCGGTTTTGGCGTTTATCTGCGCCTGGTTTATTCCCTCAAGGCGGTATTCCACAGGGTCCTCAAGCGTGATGATGTTTATCATCGGGGTGTTGATGTTCTTGAGTATCGCGTAGAGCGAGGTGGTTTTGCCCGAGCCGGTGGAGCCGGTTATGAAAAATATCCCGTAGGGGTTGCGGATGAGTTTTTTTATCAGCGTCATCGCGTCCTGGTCCAGGCCCACCTGCTCTAGGTCCAGGCCGAGCTGCTGGCGGTCCAGCACACGCAGCACGAGTTTCTCTCCGTTGACGGTGGGGAAGGAGGAAACGCGCACCTGTATGGCACGGCCGGCCAGCATTTTCTGGAAGCGGCCTTCCTCGTTGCGGAAGGAAGCCGGGGGTTCGGGGTCGAAGCCCGCCAGTACGCGCAGGCGCTGGGTAAGGGGGATATCGAGATTTTTCGGGGAGATCATCATGTCCTGCAGTATGCCGTCCACACGGAAACGTACGCGCAGGTTGGCGCTCTGGCATTCTATGTGGACGTCGCTGGCCCGTTCCCTGACAGCGTGCTCAAGGATGAGGTCGCTGAGCTTTATGGCCAGGTCAATGCCGGGCGCCCTGCCCTTGGATTTGACGATATCGCTGTAGCCTTCTTCCAGCGTACCGCCAACATTTATCGGCGCCTGCTGGCCCGGCTGAGGGCTTTCACCTTCCTGTTTGTTTCCCCAGAATGCCATGTTGATCTCCTAAACACCGAAGATTATTTATACTCAACCTTGAGGATGGCCAGGCGTTTTTCACCGCCGGGCAGGAGCACTTTTACGGACGCGCCGGCCGCAGAGCCCAGCAGACCCTGCGCCAGCGGCGAACTTACCGAGATTTTCCCGGAGGAGGGGTCGGCCTCGTCCGCGCTTGAAAGTGTGTAGATAAGGGTAGCTTTGCTGCTTTCGTCCCGCATGGTTACGGTGGCCCCAAGGCGTATCTCGTCCTTGTTTATGGCGAGGGTGTTGTCCACTATTTTCGCGGAGCGCAGACGGACTTCCAGTTCGTTTATGCGCGTCATGAGCTGGCTCTGTTTTTCCTTGCCGTAGATGTAGCCGGCGTTCTCTTTGAGGTCGCCCTGCTCGCGGGCTTCGTTTATTTC
>CAZYFL010000407.1:0-1825 GCA_964646805.1 uncultured Elusimicrobiaceae bacterium
TTTGTCCTTCACCGTTCCCCCCATCCTAACCTTCCCCCACAAGGGGGGAAGGAATTTACCCATACTATCCCGTCATGAGCCCTCTTTATCCTGTCCGAAAAGCAGAAAATCATCCATATAGCGCAGATACGGCTTCCACCTCAATTCCTGTTTCACAAAGTAATCCAGCCCGGTCAGGTAAATATTGGAAAACAACTGCGAAGTCAGGTTGCCTATGGGAATGCCGGTAGGCCGCTGAAGCGCGAACAGGCCGTCGCCGGGGAAGTACGCCCTGAAACGGCCATCCTCCGATGAGGCCAATATTTCAGAGACGAGCGCCAGCACCCGCTTATCGGCTATCCGGCGGCCCAGTATATCCATCATAATGCCACGGTCCACGCTGTAAAAAAACTTGGAGATATCCGCCTTAAGAACATAACCTCCGCGAAAGCGCCGGGCAAGCCCGCTACATCGCTCCAAAGCCGCAAAGGTTCCCTTGCCCTTGCGGCAGGCGAAACTGTCGGAGATGAAACGGGCTTCAAAGATCGGCTCAATAACATTGCACAGGGCATGATGGACTACCCTGTCACGAAACCGCGCCGCCTTCACCTGGCGGCGCTTGGGGTCATTGACCTCAAATTCCCTGTACGGCCCGTGGCGGTAAGTTCCATCCAAGAGTTCCGCCTGGAGCTTAAAAATTTCTCGCTCCCTGTTATAGGCAAATCCAACGCAATCCAGACGCAGGCTTTTACCTTTAGCCGCCTTGCGGAAGGCCAAATATAGATTTTCAAAAGAGCACACCTGCTCATAAAGATGCTTACTGGTATTCATTCTAAATTTGCCCGGTTCGGCCGTTCGCCCGCATGAGGCGGACTACCAGGCCTCCCCGGGGTACTTCGTTTTTCTCACGCGGCCCGCGCCGGATGAAAGGAGCAGGTCTGCCGTAGGGAGGGTTGCGCGGGACGCGCCTCCGTAAAGGCGCGTCATCTGGCCTGAGGGCTCGACAAAATAACATGAGCCCTCCCCCTCTGCCGCAGCGGAACCCGATGTTCGTGTTCACGTTGGACGGGGCGTTGTTCGCGTTGAAGGCGAACACCCCATCGTTCGCGCCGTTGTCCCAGTTGCCGCCCCGGATCACCGCTTTCTTTCGGACCTGGCCCTTACACTCTCTTGCTTTTACTTCGGCGGCACAAGCCTGTGGCAGCGCCGTAACAAGGCCTATGGCCTACAGACGGCCAGCGCCGCCAAATTTTTTATTCCAGCCGCCAAGCAGGCGGCCAGCCTCATCGATCATTTTTGAACCATGTTCATACTGCCTGATGGATATATATCTTAATTCAAAGGACAGTCGTAGCCATATCCGCAGTTTTTCAAGGACCAGAACGGCTCTTTCCAGGAATTCGGTTTTGTCAACGCTTTCATTTGCCTCAATAACTGCCTCAAGAAAATCCAGTGCCGCATTCTCCGTTTTCTGCGCCAGCACGAACTTCTCAGATTTCGGGAATTTGGCCGTTACGATATGAATCCATTTTAAGATCTCATACGCTTTCTGGAAAACTATCAGGTCTTTAAGCATCGGATTACCTCACCGACCTCGCGCCGCACTTCCCCGTCTTCCAGCTTTACCTGGCTACAAACCGCAACTGAAAAACCCGCTCTCACAAGTTTACCGATGTATTTATCCAGCCCACTTTTCGGAAAACCACAAAAATACAGCGGCGCGTCGGCGTCCCCTTCAACGCGCAGTTTAAGTCCTAGAGCGTCGCTTATTTTTTTAGCGTCTTCAAACATTATTCGTAACTGCTCAGGTAGCCAGAAGTCAGAATTCAGGAGTCAGAATGAGGAT
>CAZYFL010000408.1:0-1819 GCA_964646805.1 uncultured Elusimicrobiaceae bacterium
AAAAGGTGCCAGCCTCCTTTTTTGAGCCTCCTTTTTTGTAGAATAGATTCAGGCGACTATGGACAAACCTACGGATTTCTCGCAGATGGAAGACCCGGAGCGGCGCTTCGACCGCATGGCGCGGCTGGTGGGCCCGGAAGCGATGGAAAAGCTCAGGAAGTCCCATGTGATGGTGATAGGCTGCGGCGGGGTGGGGTCCTGGGCGGCCGAGACCGTGGCCAGGGCCGCGGTCGGCCGGCTTACGGTGGTGGATTTCGACACGGTCTGCATCCGCAACTTCAACCGCCAGCTCCAGGCCCTGAGCGGGACCATAGTTGCAGAAGCAGAATCTCCTGTTAGGGGCTGAGTTTTACCGGAGGAATTACTCCAATGATCCGGCCAAACAGGCGCGTCCCAATCTGGGCGCCGATAATACGCAGGGAGCCGGAAGAAAGCAGAATTACCGGATATACTCCCTGGGCTGGGAGATAGACCTTGCCGGAGACGGGAAAGCGGGACTGGAGTATAAACGCTTCAGCCGGATAGACCCCTTCCAGGACTACTACACCTACTCCGCCGACATCGTCGCCGGTGTTTTTAAGTACAGGCCTGTGCAGCCCCTGTTTCTAAAAACCAGAATTGAATATGAGGCCAGGGACTACAAGGTACAGGAGGCGCCTGTCCCCGGACCCAATCCCAAGCTGGAAAAAAAGTATCTGCGTTTTAATTTTTCAGCCGCGTATGATGTGCTTTCTTACTGGTCTCTATGGCTGCAGTATAACCGCGCCGACAGGGATACCAATAAAATCCAGACCAGCGCCACCGGCAGGGAATACCTGGATAATATTATCCTTCTGGGCACGACCTTGCATTGGTAAATAAGGGTTCCGCCGGAATCCGCACCCGGGCATGTCACAGGCCGCCGGCAGAAATAAGCCATTTCCAGACGGGCACAAAGTTTATTTCCACACCCCGCGCGCTGTGCTTCTCTTCCCTATTCCAGGTCAGAACGGTTAATTTGCCGCATTTCAATTCTTCCCCGGCCTCCACAAGAGCCTTTATTTCCCTTTCCCGCGTGTCCGGCCCGCCGGTATGGTAAGCGGCCTGGATCAGTTCTTCGGCTTTCGTTCCGCGGCGGATAAGAAAATCGACTTCCCTGTTGTTCCGGGTTCTGTAATAAAAGAGGTCCAGATCGGGCTTGTATCCTTTTTTCAGTAATTCCGTGAAAACCATATTTTCCATCAGCCTGCCGGAGTCGGGTGAAAGCTGTATCGCGCCGGCGGCGATGTAACCGTTGTCAACCAGGTATATTTTTATCGGGGAACCCAGCCTCTCGGCCGCTTTGCCGGAATAACGCCGCAGGACGCATATAAGGTAGGCTTCCTCCAGGTAGAAGAAATATTTTTCCAGCGTGGTCACGCTGTTGAACCCGAGTTTCGCGGCTAGCCTGCGGAAGCTCGCTTCCGAGGCAAAATTGTTAAGCAGATAGGTGTGCAGATCGTATATTTTCCCGGCCAGGCGCACCTTGTATCTTTTAACAACATCCTTAAGTATAAGCGAGTCAAGAAGGGTATCAAGATAACCTTTAGGCGCCATCCCCTTTACCACGATCTCCGGGAAACCGCCGTTTATTAGGAATTCCCCCATAAGATCCAGGATTCTGGCCTCTGTCTTATCCGGCGCGCCGTTTCCGCGTCCCGGTTTTGCGTGTCCCGGTTTTCATCTTTTTCATCTGGGCCGCCATTCGTTCTTTGACCTCCTGGTGCGAAAGGGTTTGCCGTGCCGCGATTTGCACTTCGGCCTGCGCGAGCATCGCTTGCAATTCGAGTTCGTCCAGCCG
>CAZYFL010000409.1:0-1791 GCA_964646805.1 uncultured Elusimicrobiaceae bacterium
AGTATTGCGCGCTAAGCCATCCGTTAATCCGGCGGCGTCAAGAGTTTAAAGGAGTCAATATTCTTGATAAAATGAAGCAGCTTTGGGAAATAAAAAGCAGGATGGACGGGATAAAGAAGGAACTGGATACCCTTCTGCTGGCCAGCGAGGACAGTATGGTCAAGGTCAGTATAACCGGCTCGCAGGAGATCAGGAGCGTGGAGATAAAATGCGACCTGGCAGGCATCAATAAGGCCAGTCTTGAAGCCGCCCTAACCGAAACGGTCAACCGCGCGGTGCGCGAGAGCCAGAAAGCCGCCGCGCAAAAGATGAGCGCGCTCGGCGGGATTCCGGGACTTTCCTAATGAGTTGTAACTACAAATTTTGTATCATAATTCTGTAGTCGCAGAAGGAACGGGGTGCGAATCCCCGGCTGCCCCGCAACGGTAATGCCGCAAGGCTAAGCCCGATCTACTGCGAACCCGGCTGGAAACGTCCGGTATTCCGAGGGGAGGGATAAAGCCCGGCCTTTCGGTCGGGTTTTTTATATGAAAAACCAGGAATCAAAAATCAGAAGATTATCGCCGGCCTTTGGCTTATTGCCTCTTTAGCTTAGCGCCGCTTCGCTTCCGGCACAGGCGAAGCGCATTGTTTCCCTCATGCCCTCCTACACCGAGATAATCTTTGAACTGGGCGCAGGAAAAGACCTTGTCGGCGTTTCCAACTTCTGCAACTGGCCGGCCGAGTCCGTGACAATTGAAAAGACCGGGGATTATCTGCGCCCGAATATAGAAAAAATTTATTCGCTTAAACCCGATACCGTGTTCGCCGGGGCCTGGGCTGACGCCTCCTCCTCAAAACAGCTTTCTTCAATGGGAATTAAAGTGGTTTCGCTGTCTGAAGAAAAGAGCATTGCCGATATTTTCGCGACTATGCGCCTTATAGCAGCCGAGGTGGGGCTCAAGCGCGAGGGCGGGAAACTTGTTAAAAAACTTTCCGCCCTGTTGCAGGGCAAGCTTCCTGAAAGGCCGCTGAAGGTTTATCTGGAGGCGGATACCGGCGGCTGGACCTCCGGGGGGCGGTCTTTCCTTTCCGACGCGGTGCGGTTGGCCGGCGGCAGGAATATTTTCGGAGGGGAAAAAAGGGGCTACTTCCAGGCCTCGTGGGAAGAGATACTGCTGCTGGACCCTGAGGCCGTTATACTGCTTTCAGGCACGGAAGAAGAATTCCTTGCGCGTCCGATGGCAAAAGGCCTGGCCGCGGCAAAGGCCGGGCGCATTGTAACAGGGCTGGACCGCGATGCTTTTTCCCGCCCGGGGCCCAGGCTTTTCAACGAGATAAAAAAACTTGGCGCTTATCTGACCGTACCGGATGCCAAAAAATAAATTCCTGATATTCTTTGCGGTCCTTGCGTCCGCCTGTCTGTTTTCGCTCGCGGCGGGGCCGGCCGGCTGGTCAAACATTGATGTTATACTTAATCTGCGGCTGCCCCGCACGCTGGCCGCGCTGGCGGTCGGGGCGGGGCTTGGCCTTGCCGGCGCGCTTTTCCAGAGCGCGCTTAAGAACCCGCTCAGCGATCCCTACATACTCGGCACCTCTTCGGGCGCCACCGCCGCCGCGGTTTTCTGCTTTTTGGCCGGCATTGAAAGGACCTCCCCTGTTTTTTTTCTGGCGGTTTTCGCGGGAGCTTTCGGAGCCACTTTCCTTTCCTACTGGCTGGCGCGCCTGGCCGGGAGGCTGTCCGACGCGGCGCTGGTCCTCGCCGGGGTGGCCGTCAGCGCCTTCCTCTCGGCGCTGGTGATGCTCACGCTG
>CAZYFL010000410.1:0-1785 GCA_964646805.1 uncultured Elusimicrobiaceae bacterium
AGGGCCTGGCTGTAATGTTTATTTTTGTATCCGTATGCAGGCTTGTCATACATCCTGATGTCTACAAAATGCGGGAAAAGATGTCTTTTTTGCAAAATGTCGCTACACACAGGCGTGACATGCTGGCTGATGATGCCGCGACCTTAACAAGGTTCAAGGCATGGGGGGTGGCATTTGATGGTATCAGGGAAAACCCGTTCTGGGGGCTTGGCGTAGGGCAATTCCCTAAGTATTACGAAAAAACTTTCCCCGGCCTGTTTCAAGGCCTTGCGGCTGATAAATTCGACCCGAATGCAAAACAGATACCGCACAACTCCTATTTATACTACGCTTCCGAAATGGGCATGTTGCCCGCCGGTTTTCTTTTTCTTTTCATATCCATGGTTCTTGTCAGCGGTTTTCGTTCCGGCGTTACTGCCGCGGTATTCCCATTCTTTATTGGCGGCGTAGTAATATGCGTTTGGGTGCTTACCTGCGATTATATAATCGAACGCATTTTTTGGATAGCCCTTGGCTCCGTGGCCGGCCTTAGCGCGGTTTTTAAACGGCAGCCCGGGGGCGGATGCGTGGGTAAAATAACGCTTTCGCGCAGATGAACTTCAATGAAATTGGCGCTATTAAATCTCACCGGCGGCAGCATAAGCGGCGGGCATAAAAAGTATTTACAGAATATGCTTCCGCGGCTGGCCGCCTCCGCCTGGGTGGAAAAGATACTTTGCGCCTCGCCGATCGGCATGGATGCCGGGGAATGGCTGCCCGCAATCCCGAAAGTCTCCTATGCTATATGCGAACCGTTTAAACCGTTCCTCCATGTCCCCGATAACGATCTGAGGGCTGTTCTTGACGCTTTCAACCCGGACCTGTTGTTCGTGCCGGTTGAAAGATACATAAATTACAAAGATCTCCCGGTCGTGGTAATGCTGCAGAATATGGCTCCATTGGCCGGAGTGAAGACCGGTTCGGGGCTGAAGGAAATGCTTGTCTCGGCAGC
Organism: uncultured Elusimicrobiaceae bacterium; assembly: GCA_964646805.1. Classification (GTDB taxonomy): domain Bacteria; phylum Elusimicrobiota; class Elusimicrobia; order Elusimicrobiales; family UBA9959; genus UBA9959. The sequence continues at coordinate 992 of CAZYFL010000410.1, forward strand.
CAGGCGCCATGAAACAAAAATAGCCCTGGAGCGCGCGGCTTCGATAATCGTCCCCACTGAATTCGTTGAAAACTTCCTTATCGCCGGAGCCGTCTCCGCGGCAGATAAAATAACCACCGTTCATTACGGGCATAATCCCGCGTTTCCGTCCGCCCGCCGGCCGGGTTCCTTTCCTTTTCAGGAAAAGGAATTCATCTTTACAGCGGGGTCCATGGAATCTTACCGCGGGATAGAAGACCTGCTCCGCGCGCTTCCGGAGCTGAAGGAAAAACGCCCGGAAATAAAGCTGACGGTAGCCGGAGGTTTCCGGCCCGCTACGGAGAAATATTTTTCCTGGCTGAAAGATATGGCCGCCGCGCTGAGGCTGACCGGGGATGTCGCTTGGCTGGGCAATCTCCCGGAGGAGGAGCTTTCCTGGTGCTACAGCAATTGCGCCGCCTTCGCCCTCACAAGCCGCATGGAATCTTTTTGTTTTATCGCGCTTGAGGCTTTGGCGCATGGCTGTAATATCGTCTCAACAGACAGCGCCTGTCTCCCGGAAATACTTAAAGACGCGGCGCTTTACTATACTCAGGGGAATGAGGAAAGCCTTTCCCGGGCTCTTTTTACCGTCCTTTCGCGCAATGAGGCCGAACGCCTGGCTATCGGTTCCTCTGCTGCCGTCCGGGCCGTGTCTTTCTCCTGGGATGACGCCGCCGCCGCAACACTCACTGTCTTAAAAAGGGCAATTCAGTCCCTTCAGCCCTGAAGACCGGGGGTATTCTTCGCACCTCCCACCCTGACGTAAATCCACC
>CAZYFL010000411.1:0-1785 GCA_964646805.1 uncultured Elusimicrobiaceae bacterium
GGGGGGCCCCCCCGCGGCGCGGGGGGGGCGGGCCCCCCCCCCCCCGCCGCTCGGCTGACAACCAGTAGTTACATTACTCCCCAGTTCTTCAGCGCTGCATTACTCCACTGCAGGGATCCCTGTGGCCCAGGCCGCTTTTTCGCCTGTAGGCGATATCTCCAAAAGAGTGTTGCCGGAAGCGATTTCACCTTTCCCTGCCAGGAAGCGGATCTTATATACATAGCCTATGCGCAAATCCGGTTTCTCCCCCAGCAACTCTGAATCGTCTACGTAAAGATAATCTGTTTTTTTGTCAGGGCTGGTGTAAACCAGGTTCACGCGCCAGCCGCGCTGTGACTTTTTAGCCATTATCATCTGCAGCTCCATTTCCAGCTCCCGGCCTTCGTAGGTTGCCGGGTTTTTAAAAAAAACGTCCTGCGCGCTCTTAAGCACGGGCTGCCTGGTATCGCGGCTTCCGCCGTCTGTACCAGCGGCCTCTATAACCAGCGCCTCCGGCTCCTCCTGGGCGGCGCTCTCCCGACCGGACTCCCCGCCGGCACGCGGGGCGGAGACGACGCTTTCAACGTCCTGCACCGCATAGGGTTCGTCCGTTGGTTCTTCGGTTTCAGGCTGGGCCTCGTGTGGTGTTTCAACGCGGCCGGGATACGAGGCGGGGTAAGCGGTCTGGGCGGGCGTCCTGGCGGCCGGGTAAAACTTGTCTTTTAATATAAAGCCCAGGACTATCCCTATCAGGAAAAGCAGTAACGTGTTTATTACCCTCAGGCGGAAAAAGGTCATATTTGATTCTATAATATTTCCCCTGCACCCTGCATATTTATTGTATCCTTAGAAAAAAACAGGAGGACCTATGAGAAAATTATTGCTAGCTTCGGCGTTGCTTTTCGGCGCGCTTCCGCTCATGGCAGGGGAAACAGGGTGCATCTATGAATTAAAGGGGCCCGTAGAAATTTTGAAGACAGGACAGGAAAAATGGCAGCCGGCCATGAAAGGCCGGCCCGTAGCTGAAAGCGATAGCATAAAAACCGGGGCCGGGGCCTGGTGTGAAATACTTTTCAAGGACGGCAGTTTCATCAAGCTGGAGGAGGAATCTGAAGCCGCCGCAGAAGCCCTGAAAGCCTCGGCCGAAGAACGGATTTTTTCTTTCTCTTTCCTCAAAGGCAAGGCGCTCTGGATGGCGGCCAGGCTAAAAGGCAAGGCGGCCTCGAAGTTCTCTGTGCGCACGCCTTCAGTGGTCTGCGCGGTGCGCGGCACCGACTTTTCCATAATAGTCTCCACCGCCGGGCAGACCACGATAGGACTCTTTGAGGGCAAGGTGGCGCTCTCCCTGCCTGCCGGCAGGCAGGCGGACGGCGGCCTGGATAGGGAACTTCTCGCCGGAGGCGAAGCCTCTGCGGATGCCGGCGGGCTCTCGGTTCAGGGGCGGCTTTCGAGGCTGATGAAGACGGAGGAACGGCGCTACACGAAAGTGAAAGACAGGGTTGAAAATCTCCGGAAGCGCCTGGAAGAGCGCGAGGCCTTCATCGACGAATATATAGACCGCCAGCGGAAGAAGCTCTCGGATTTCGACGCCCGGCGGGAAGAAAAACTAAGGAAGCGCTAAAAAGGACGAATGGCTTTATTGCAGTTCCGCGTCCAGGTCGTAGGAGGAGGTGCGGTTTATCTTTACCAGCCGCTTGGAATTTTTCATCAGCAGTTGCGACAGGTCCGCCGCGCCGCCCTTGTGCATCCCCACGTCTATTACGGCCACCCCGCCGCTATAACCGCGCACCCACGAGGCTCTAACTG
>CAZYFL010000412.1:0-1775 GCA_964646805.1 uncultured Elusimicrobiaceae bacterium
CAAGGGCGCGCAGGGCAGCCCCCCGAACGGCCCTCCCCACTGTCTGAATCGCAGTATGGGCGTGCCGTAGGTTGAAAACGAGGTGATAATATGATCGGCAAGTATATTTACGCGGTACTTAATTCCAATGAAGACCTGCGCTTATCCGTTTTTGTGAATCCTGCCGGCGAAGACGGGAATGCCCGGGCGCGTACGATTGCTTATCGGGATATTTCCGCGATAGTCGGAGACGCGGAGATCGTTGAATATACTGCCCGTGATAAAGAACTCCTGGTCAGGCAGCTCCTGAAACATCAGAAGATGATCGAAGGAATAATGCCGCGGCATTCGGTCATACCGATGCAACTGGGGCTGTTTGCCCGGGATGAGAACGAAGTGCTGGAAATACTGGCCGGCGGCTATACGCTTATCAAGAACATTTTTGGCGAGAGCGCCGGCAAAACAGAGATGGATGTGGCGGCGGTCTGGAGCGACTTTCCCGCCATCTTGAAAGAGGCGGGTGGAGAAAAAGAAATAGTTGAGCTTAAAAAGGAACTCCTGGCCAGGCCTGCGGGGGTTACGCCGGCCGACCGGATAAACCTTGGCGCCATGGTCAAACAGGCGCTGGATAATAAAAGAGAACAATATGCGGGGGAAATCCTGCGGGGCTTAAAAGGCGTCAGCCTAGCCTCCAAAACGCATGAACTTATGGGCGACACGATGGTCCTGAATACGGCTTTCCTGCTTAATAAGGCTGAGTGCGGGGATTTTGAAAAAGAAGTGGAAAGGCTGAACCTGAAATTCAACGATAAATTGAATTTCAGATGCGTAGGCCCGCTTCCTCTTTATAGTTTCTACACGCTTGAAACGCGGAAACTGAAATTTGAAGAAGTGGAGAATGCGCGGAAAAAATTACGGCTTTCAGGCGGACATATAACCGCTGAACAATTAAAGAGCGCCTATCACGAAGCGGCATTTTCCTGCCATCCTGATAAAAATCCGGCCATCCCGGGCATTGAAAAAGAATTCCATGAACTGGCATCGGCGTATAAGTTTTTAGCGGATTGCAGCCGGAGCGGCGTCCGCATGTCAACCGAGCGGGACTTTAAAAACAACCCGGTGCTGGTAAAGCTAAGGGAATAATATGGAGAAAGAAGGGAAATATATCTATTGTGTGGTCGCGACTCCGCAGGAGAAAACTTTTCGGGCTGTCGCAATAGGCGGCGGCGTCGCCGAGGTGCTGACCTGCGGTTACAACGACCTGAGCATGGTTGTCAGCGACTATCCCGTATCCAAACTTGCCGTCAACAGGGAGAATATGCTGGCCCACCAGCGGGTAATTGAGGAAGTAATGCGCGAATTTGACAGCGTGCTCCCTGTACGGTTCGGCACTATCGCCGCAAGCGTTGATGAAATAAGGAGTCTGCTGGCCGGCAGATACGGCGAATTTAAAAACGCGCTGCGCGAAATGGATCATAAAGTGGAACTCGGGGTAAAAGGCGTATGGAAAAATATGGATGTGCTTTTCAGGGAAATTGTAAACGAGAATAAAGCGATCAAACGGGCCAAAGAGGCTATTTTGAGCGACAGGAACAGGAAAAATATCCCGGCTAAAGTGGAAGCGGGCCGAATGCTGGCGGGCGCCCTGGAAAAGAAGAAAGAGGCCGAGGCGGAAAAGGTAGTGAACGCGCTGAGGAGGACAACCTTTGATTATAAACCCAATAAGACCGTCGGCGACGCGATGTTCGTTAACGCCGCTTTTTTAGTGGATAAAAGCAGGGGGACGGAGTTTGACA
>CAZYFL010000413.1:0-1771 GCA_964646805.1 uncultured Elusimicrobiaceae bacterium
CCAGTATTTTATTGTATATCATCATAGGGGAATATTCCCGTGCTTCTTCGGTGGCCGTGTCTCACGCTTGGAAAGTGTCTTGCGCAGGGCAAGTGCAACCGTAAAGCGTGTGCGCGCGGGATTAATCACGTCAGTAATGAGCGCATGTGCCGCAGCTTGGTATGGCGAGGCAAACCGATCCCGGTATTCTGCAATAAGTTCCGCTTCTTTGGCCTTCGGGTCGGCGGCGGTCTCAATCTCACGGCGGTAAATAATTTTTACCGCCCCCTCCGCCCCCATCACGGCAATCTCTGCCGTCGGCCACGCAAAAACCAGGTCTGCCCCCATGTCGTGGCTACACATGGCCAAATAAGCGCCTCCGTAAGCCTTCCTCATGATTACCGTAATCTTGGGAACCGTTGCCGCCGCGTATGCAAACAGCATCTTTGCGCCATGCCGAATAATGCCGCCCCGTTCCTGGGCAAGTCCGGGCAGAAAGCCGGGGACGTCAACCAGCGTTATCAAAGGGATGTTAAAGATATTACAGAACCGAATAAAACGGCTTGCCTTATCGGCGGCATTAATATCAATGGTTCCCGCCTTGACCAGGGGCTGGTTGGCAACCATCCCCACCACGACCCCTTCAATCCTCGCAAAGCCGACAACGATGTTTTTTGTCCAATCCCTTTGCACTTCGAGGAAATCCCCTCCGTCAACCAGGCGATTTATGACTTCCAGCACGTCAAACGGGTTCATGTTGTCTTCCGGAATAATATCGTTCATGCCCTGATCTTCATCCAAAGAGATATCGTCCGTAGGGCGGTGAGGCGGGTCTATGATATTATTTGACGGCAAGTATGAAAACAACTGTTTGACTAACTGGATGGCGTGTTTATCATCCTCGGCGACAAAATGGATGTTTCCGCTTTCAGAGGCATGAACCTCAGCGCTTCCGATTTCAGCCGGGGTTGTGGCTTGTCCAGTGGTAGCCCTGATGACGTCGGGGCCGCAGATAAACATACTGGCGTTATTCCTTGTCATGATAATAAAATCCATAAGCGCCGGGGAATATGCCGCGCCGCCCGCGCAAGGTCCGGCAACAACGGCAATCTGCGGAACCACCCCGGAGAGCATCACGTTTCTATAAAAAACCTGTCCATAGCCGGATAAGGAATCTACCCCCTCCTGTATTCGCGCACCCCCTGAGTCGTTAAAGCCGATCAGCGGCACACCGGTCTTCAGCGCGTATTCCATAAGGTTGCAAATCTTCCTGGCGTGAATCTTTCCCAGCGCCCCCCCGCCGACCATAAAATCCTGGCTAAAGGCGGCTACGGGCCTTCCGTCAATATAACCTGTTCCCGTTACAACGCCGTCGCCGGGAAGTGCCTTCTTTTCAAAGCCGAAATCGTGGCACGAGTGCTGGGCAAACTTCCCGGATTCCTGGAAGGTGTTTTCATCAAAAAGGCAGGCAAGGCGTTCGCGCGCGGTCATCTGCCCCTTTTCGTGCCGTTCCCGGATTTTGTCACGGCTACCGGCCAGAGACGCCTCATTGCGTCTGTTTAATTCTTCGATGTGTTTTTTTGAAATAGTCATGGGAAACATTCCAGGTTACAAGATATAAATTATGTCGCCTACGGCGACAGCATTTGTAGCGCAGGCGTCCCGCCTGCATTAAAAAAACAGCAGGCGAGACGCCTGCGCTACCGATAAATTAAGCCTTCGGCGACTTTTTCATGGAGAGCGAAGAGCCTCTTCGCTCTACAACAGGCCCGAAGGGCTGAAAGCATATAGC
>CAZYFL010000414.1:0-1770 GCA_964646805.1 uncultured Elusimicrobiaceae bacterium
GGAATCGGCCAAAGACGAGCATTCAAATCGTGTCAGTTATTTCTTGACGAGCCCTAAGGGGGGATTTTCCAGGCAAATTCCGCGCTGTCTGAACCGCAGCGGGCATCGAGATGCGACCGTGTGGCAACCTCCGCAGAAAACCATGGTTTCCCGTCACGAGCCTTTTTCTATTCTCCGTGTCACTGACAGTCTGAATGTGTCGTAGACAGAAAAAATATCTTCAACAAGAGGCTTCAAATTTTCCCACTTCAAAACAAAAACATAGGAGTGAACAAAAAAATGCCGGAACGACAACAATCTAGCCAATAATTCACATAAATCGCCAGTGACGATGCCTTTATCAACGCCTGCCAGCAAAAGTTCTTTATGCCATGCGGGAGAGTCTTTTATTTCTCCGCCTTCGCAGACAAGTACACGTTTTAGAATGTTTTCTATGCCGTTGTAAACGTTATGAAGAAACGTGGCGATGGCTGCCAAATCAGGCACTGAAAAATCTTTTTTATCCCCGATGACCGCGCTTAATTGCGCAAGAACTTTTTCTATGTTTTCAAATTCAGCTTCGCAATAGAATTTAAGCTGTTTGTCTGTCATAAATCAGTCTGCCTTCTCTCAGTATGATTTCGTTGAATTTTGTCGTTTCGCCGGACAAGTCAATCAGGTCCACATTTTTTGACATAGCCATCAGCAGACTTCCGTAAAACCGAAAAAAAACGCCCTGGGGATAATCTCCAATTGCGAAGTCATAGTCATTAACATCGTCAGGTTTTTTGTAAAGAGCGGAACCTACCAAAAAAAGCCGGCCGATATTATATTTCTTGGCCAGTTCTATTGCCTTGTTAAGTTCGCCTTCAGGTATCATGTCAATCCTCTTGGAGTCAACGTTGTCGCCTTTTTCATGCCGCGTTATTGAAAAGTCGGGAACATCCTTCGTCCATTATACTATTTTGCTGGTAAAGTTTTGATTTTACATGAGTCGATGCGGCTATTGTTGCCTGGGGTCCAGCACGTCGCGGAAAGCGTCGCCCAGCAGGTTCCAGGCCAGCACAAACAGGAAGATGGCCCCGCCCGGTATCAGCAGAGTATGCCAGTAGGCGAAGGGGTTGCCGGCGGAGCCCAATATCCAGTTGCGCGACATGGCCACCAGCTGGCCCCAGTCGGCGTAACCTGCGGGCGCGCCGAGGCCGAGAAAGCTTAGCGCGGCGGCGGTGAGCGTCACGCTGCCGATGTCCAGGCTGGCTACCACCACCACGGGGTAGATGGAGTTGGGAAGTATGTGCCGGGTGAAAATCCAGAAGTCCCCCGCCCCCATTATGCGGGAGGCGGTAACGTAGTCCTGCTTTTTAACCGTAAGTATATCCCCGCGGAAAAGACGGGCGTAAGCCGGCCAGGAGACTGCCGCTATGGCAAAAACCACCTTCTCCACGCCGGGGCCCATCATTGCCGCTATAACCACGGCCAGCACTATGCCCGGGAAAGCCAGGATTATGTCGGTAAACCGCATGGCTGATTCGTCCACCCAGCCGCCGTAATAGCCGGCCAGTCCTCCTATCATAAGACCGGCCGCCAAGGCTGTTAAAATAACGGCCGCGCCAATTTTGAAAGCCGTGCGCCCTCCCCAGACCACGCCATAAAACAAGTCGTACTGCGATTCCGTGGTGCCGAAAATTTTACCGGCGGAGGGTTTCTGCGGCTCTGAGGAGTAACCGGATTGCGGTATCTGGTAGGGATCCGGGCCCTGCGGCTTCGCTATAAAAGGCGCCAGCAGGGCCC
>CAZYFL010000415.1:0-1748 GCA_964646805.1 uncultured Elusimicrobiaceae bacterium
AGATGTAGCCGGCGTTCTCTTTGAGGTCGCCCTGCTCGCGGGCTTCGTTTATTTCGACGGAAAGCTCGTTTTTCTGGCGTTTAAGCTCAACCAGGTCTGCCTGGAGCTTTTCAAAGCCGTCTTTGGTAAGGTAAATATCTGACATTTGAGAACCCCCCGGATTAAAAAATGCCCCGTCCACTGCTGTCTTGCGGGGCAGGGCTCGCGTGAAATCTATGGCACCGAGAGGATTCGAACCTCTGACCTAGCGCTTATGAAACGCCCGCTCTTACCAACTGAGCTACGGTGCCAAAGAATCCGTAACGGGCAGGTTTCATCACCGGAGACCTGCGTCTTCGGGTGAATTCAGAGTATATCAAAAACCCGCTTCAAAGACAAACCTATGGCTGTGCAGGCCCGTCAAACGGCCTGATTCCAAAAGCCTTGTTCAGAAGCGGAATTTGTAATTTTTAAGGCCAAGTTCCGTCTGCATGGCAAGTATTTCCCTCTGGGTTTCGCGGTTCAGCGGCACACCTTTGTTTTTGCGATACAGCAGGGCGAGATGCTCTTTTTCCCCTGCGGTATAAATCCTTGCGGCGCCGGGCATTTTTTTTGAAGCGCGCAGTTCGCGCAAAATATTGCCGGTGATTTTTTTGAAGGAGCGAAGGGCGGTGAACGCCTCTATGTTTATGGCCAGGAAAAAATGGCCCAGGTGATATGGGACCTTTTTTCCGTTTTTCATCCCCAGCAGCATCTTCATGTAGGCGCCCTGCTGCAACGCCGCGGAGAGTATCTCTACCACGGTAGAGTAGCCGTATCCTTTATACCCGCTCAGCTCTTCGCCTATCCCCCCCAGCGGTACCAGCGCGGCGGCGCCCGCCACAAGTTCGTTAAGTACGGCGCGGGAATCCGTCCTGGCCTCGCCCTTGTGGTTAATCACCCAGCCTTTCGGCATTTTCCTGCCAAGTTTCGCGTATACCTCTATTTTGCCGCGTTGCGTGACGGAAGTGGCGCAGTCCAGCAGGAAAGGGAATTTTTCGTCCGTCGGCATGCCGAAAGTCAGGGCATTGGTGCCCAGCATATTCTCGGTTCCGAAAGTGGGCGCCACCGAAGGCCTGGCGTTGGTGCCGGTTATGCCTATCATGCCGGCCTCGGAGGCCATCAGCGCGTAGTAGCCCGCTATCCCGTAATGGGTGGAGTTCCTCACTGCCGTCATGCCCAGGCCGTATTTCTTCGCCTTTTTAATGGCGAGGGCCATGGCGCGCTTGGCTATCACGTGGCCCATGCCGTTATGCCCGTCTATGACCGCCGTGGTCGGGGTCTGGCGCACTACTTCGAATTTAGTCTTCGGCAGCTGTATGCCCTGCTTTATGCGGTCATAGTAGATGGTCTTAAGGCGGGAGATGCCGTGGGAGTCGATGCCGAGCTTATCCGCGGTTATGAGGACGTCGGCGCAGACCGCGGCTTCCGCGGCCGGCACGCCTACGCCTTTCAGCACGTCGGTCATGAACCGCTCCATGGTGTCGAACTTTACCCACTTGGAGCCTTTCTCGATTTCCATCTTGTCCTCCGAAGCTATGCTAGTGCCGCCATCAAGGCTATGCCCTCAGGGCGGCCGAAGCTATGCTAGTGCCGCCCCGCTAGTAAAGTTCCCTGTCCCTGTAGGCGGCCAGCAGCTCCTCTATGAAGCAGGCGTTCGCCATCAGGGCCAGGAAAAAGGCTATGAAAATTATGCCGGCGGAATTAGCCAGGGTGCCGCTTATGCGCAG
>CAZYFL010000416.1:0-1695 GCA_964646805.1 uncultured Elusimicrobiaceae bacterium
TTGGAGGCCTATTCGCGGGCTATTCTGAATTCTGACTCCTGAATTCTGGCTACCTGCGTAGTTACGAAGAAAGGCTAAAGGGCAGAGGAGACTTAGAGAAAATTTATGAAGAATTCTTTGCTAAAGGGGTTGAAGCAAAAAACCGGAAAAATGTCTGGTTTGCGGTTCTTTGTTTTCTTATCCTTTACTATCCTTAATCCTTCAGCCTTCAGCCTTTTTGCGCATGGCGCGAAGATTTATCCCTCCGCCGGCGCCACCTCCGCTTCTTTTCTTAAGCTGGGCGTGGGGGCGCGTGCCGTGGCCATGGGCGGGGCTTTTACGGGTGTGGCCGGAGATCCTTACGCTATTTACTGGAACCCCGCCGGACTGGCCTACCTTGAGGACGAGAAAAACCTCAGCTTTTTTCATAACGAATATTTCCAGGGGCTGGGCCAGGAATTCCTTTCCTATAGCGTTCCGGCGAAGCGCGCCGGAGCCTGGGGTCTGGGCTTGAATTATTTCTACACGGCAAAAGACCTGGAGCGCAGGAGCGGCCTTAATGAGTCCGATCCGCTGAACCCTGTCTCCCCGGTGGAGGGGAAATTCGGCGCTTACGACCTGGCCCTTTCTGCCGCCTATGGCCGTGAGCTTCGCCGGGACCTGGCGCTGGGCGCCACCGTAAAGGTTATACGCCAGAGCATAGACAAAGAGTCAGGGTCCTCCGTCGCCCTGGACATTGGCTTGCTACATAATTTCAACTGGCGCGGCTCCGGCTATACCGCCGGGTTGACGGTGCAGAACCTCGGGCCCGGCATAAAATTTGTGTCAAAAAGATACGTCCTGCCGCTTACCTTCAAGGCGGGCCTTAGCCGCCGCTTGTCGGATTCTGGGGGGCTGATCTCCTTTGAGGCGGACAAGCCTATAGACAATTATCCGTCGTTTATATTGGGCGTAGAATATCCGCTTACCGGCAGAATGGCGCTCCGGAGCGGCTACCGGTACCGCCTGTATGGCAATGAACTGGGAGCCTGGTCCGGTTTTTCCGCCGGCGCCGGCGTGGTTTTTGACCGGCTTTCCCTTGATTATGCCTTTACCCCTTTCGGCGTGCTCGGCAACTCGCACAGATTTTCAATTAATCTGCGTTTCGGCGGCGCCGCAGCCGCGGCAAAACCGGCAGCGTATGTTCCGCCGGCAGTTGAGGGCTATACAAACTTCGTTTTCAAATCTTCGCCGCGCGCTCTCGCCATTTCGCCGCGCGGGATTAAATATGAGATAAAGGCGTTCTCGCCGGATTGCGGCATTTCCGGCATTACTTTCAGGACTATGCTTCGCGGAGAGGCCGCGGCGGAATTCGCGGTGGGCGAGGGCGCAGCAGGCGTGGAACTTCTTTCGGGGCTGCCGGAAGGCGTCCTTCCGCTTAAGGTTTGGCGGCCGGCTTCCCTGCCGGGCAATGTGCAAGGGGATGTTTATTTTGAATTCAGGGCGCCCAAATCCTCCGCCGGATCCGCCCGGACGGTTTTCCTGTACAGAGAGGGCAATAAATGGAAGGAAGTTCCCGCTACGCCGTCGGGTGAAAACGAGGGATTTTATTTCTTCTCAACCCGCGCCCCCCTCAGCGCTCACTACGCGCTTGCTGTAAGGATACAGGATTAGCTCCGGCGAAGTAACTACTCAGGTAGACAGAATTCAGGAGCCAGAATTCAGAATGGTGGAGCC
>CAZYFL010000417.1:0-1690 GCA_964646805.1 uncultured Elusimicrobiaceae bacterium
CCCCCGCCCCCGCTCCGGCAAGAGCTGGCGGGACGTCTCTTCCATAAATTAAATCCCAGAATCGCTCCCGACCCGATTACCTGTAGTATCGAGTTCGTGCGGCGTTCCGCATGTGTTGTTTTACACAAGGCCCTGGGCCATCATGGCTTCGGCTACTTTTTTGAAGCCGGCTATGTTTGCGCCTGCGACGTAGTTGCCGGGGATGCCCGCTTCTTTGGCCGCCGTCACGCAGGCATCGTGGATGTTTACCATAATGCCGCGCAGGTGCTTGTCCACTTCCTCGCGGGACCAGTTCATGCGCAGGCTGTTCTGGCTCATCTCCAGACCGGAAGTAGCCACGCCGCCGGCGTTGGAAGCCTTGCCGGGCGCGAACAGGACGTCCGCCTTCTGGAAGGCCGTCACGGCCTCCGGAGTGCAGGGCATGTTGGCGCCCTCGGTCACGCACATCACGCCGTTCCCGATCAGCCCGGCCGCGTCCGTCTCGTTAAGTTCGTTCTGCGTGGCGCAGGGCAGGGCAACGTCAACCTTCACGCACCAGGGACGCTTGTCCGCGTGGAATTCCGCGCCGAATTTCCCTGCATAAGGAGACACAATGTCCTGGCCCGTTGCGCGCAGTTCAAGCATGTATTTCCACTTGTCGCCCCTTATGCCGTCCTTGTCGTAAATGTAACCGTCCGGGCCGGAGATGGTGACCACTTTGCCGCCCAGGTCGTTGATCTTCTGCACCGCGCCCCAGGCCACATTGCCGAAGCCGGAAACCGCCACGGTCTTTCCCTTAAGGTCGGCGCCCCTGGTTTTTAACTGCTCCTGGCAGAAGTAGACCACTCCAAAGCCGGTGGCTTCGGGACGTATCAGCGAGCCGCCCCAGGCCAGACCCTTGCCGGTCAGCACGCCCGTAAATTCGTTCTTCAGGCGCTTGTACTGGCCGAACATATAGCCGATCTCGCGGCCGCCCACTCCGATGTCGCCCGCCGGAACATCCGTGTTTGGGCCGATATGGCGGAACAGCTCCGTCATGAAACTCTGGCAGAAGCGCATAACTTCGGAGTCGCTCCTGCCCTTGGGGTCGAAGTCCGAACCGCCCTTGCCGCCGCCCATGGGCAACGTCGTCAGGGAGTTCTTAAAGATCTGCTCAAAGCCCAGGAACTTAAGGATGCTCAGATTCACGGAGGGGTGAAAGCGCAGGCCGCCTTTGTAGGGCCCGATGGCGCTGTTAAATTCTACGCGGAAACCGCGGTTGATATGGATCTCGCCCATGTCGTCCTGCCACGGGACGCGGAAAGTGATGGTCCGTTCCGGCTCTACTATTCTGTCAAGTATCCTGGCTTTTATATATTCAGGGTGTTTCTCAAGCACGGGGGTGAGGGTTTCCAGGACTTCCTTAACCGCCTGATGGAATTCTTTCTCGCCTGGGTTCTTGTTGATTACGCGGGTCATCAGGCCGCTGATGTAATCGTGAGCGGACTTTTTGCCTTTCTCCGCTACCGCTGAGATTGTAGACATGAGTTCCTTCCTTTACTATTTTTGCGGGCTGAAATAAAATCCTATAACCTCATACTACAAACCTAAATATGAGTTGTCAACATGCTCCACCGTTATAAAAAATGCCGCCGGGCGCTGTTTTTTGTGTAGAATTGTAACTATCTCAGGTAGACAGAATTCAGGAGCCAGAATTCAGAATGGTGGAGCC
>CAZYFL010000418.1:0-1684 GCA_964646805.1 uncultured Elusimicrobiaceae bacterium
ATAACATCATTATTTTTTTCGTCTACACAACATTTTTGCAAGCGCAACATTTAACGGACGCCTTCAAATACCTTGAGGGAACCTGCCGGCGGTGCGTGATAGACAACACGAGCGTTATACTTGCCTGTGGGGCGGGACAGATGGCTCAGGTGGCGCCGGAGGTAGAGGCGTTTGAGAAGCGTTTTGGTTTCCGGTTTATGGCCCATGAGATTATGGATTGCAACCGCAAAGGAAAAGTTGAGCGGCCATTTGATTATGTGGAAGGAAATTTTCTGGTGGGGCGGATATTTAAAGACGATCTGGACTTAAACAGTCAGGCGCTGGCCTAGCTGGATGCTGCTAACCGGAGGATGCTTCGTGAATTCAAAGCGAGCCCGATAGAGCTGTTTGCGGCGGAGCGGCCGCAAATCGTTCCACTGCCGTTGTTTATCCCGGAGGTATACCGGATATGGCAGCGCGGCGTGGACAGTTACGGCTGCGTGAGCCTGCATGGCCTTAAATATCCCGCGCCTGCCGCTTACATAGGAAAGGAACTGGTGGTCCGGGAGACCAAAGACCGGGTGATATTTTTGGATGGCCGCGATGAAGTCGCAAACCTTCCGAAGAAGACGGAAGGCAGTCCGGCCCCGCCACAGGCGCCATTCGCCCCGCTCCGGCAAAAATCCGCGCAATTAGCGGAAGAAGGCAAACTGAAAGCGTTGGGCGGCGGGATGGAAGCTTATATGCAGGCGCTTAAGACAGAGCGCGGGCCGAGGTACATCTGGAGCCTCAAAAAACTTTACCGGCTTGCCTGCCAGTATAAAGCCGAGGATTTACTGGCCGCGGTGGATAAAGCGGCAGGGCATCGCCTTTTCGACATCAACCGCGTAGAGACAATTCTGCTGCAAGATATAGCGGGGCGTGATTATTTCCTGCCGCTCGAGTCGCAGCCCGAGGACTATGAGGCGTGGCCCCAGTATCAGCAGGGCGCGGCTACGCCTGAGCCCGACTTAAAAAACTACGCACCAGAAGAGGAAAAAACCGATGATAAATGAGATCCATAATCTTTGCGATGCGTTACAACTACGCCACACACGTAAAATTATAGCCGAAACCATCCAGGACGCCCAGAAGCGCAAACCCGCATACAGTGCGTTCCTTTTAAGCTTGCTCCGCCAAGAGCATCAGGACAAGCGCAACCGCACTATAGCCAACCGGATAAAACATTCAGGCCTGAGGGAATTCTGGACGTTGGAGACATTCCCCTGGCACCTTCAGCCCTGTGTGGCCAAGCACAGGCAGGCAATTTATGAACTGGCGGAACTGGACTTCATCGATCGCGGCGAGTCCATAGTTTTCACCGGGCAGGCGGGTGTTGGTAAAAGCGGCCTTGCGTCAGGGTTGTTGATTAAAGCGCTCTTCGCCGGCAGGACCGGTTGTGCGATTGCGGCACAGGATCTATTCGACGACCTCGCCGCCAGCCTGGCCGATCGCACCACCAAGGCGCTGCTTCATCGGCTTTCACGCGTAGACTTGCTTCTTGTGGATGAGTTCGGTTATGTTAACGCGCCTAACCAAGCGCAAATCAACAACTTCTTCCGGCTGATGGACAGCCGCTGTAACCGCAGGAGTACAATGATCACTACGAATTTCAGACCTCCTGACATAGCCGCAATTCCTCGTCGGAGCGATGTGGACATACCAC
>CAZYFL010000419.1:0-1644 GCA_964646805.1 uncultured Elusimicrobiaceae bacterium
CTGACCATCCAAAGGATGGCGCTTTTTTCCGATGCGATGTAAGAAAAAAACTATTTAACTTTTTCTGTATGAATTTTTTCTTCGACGGCTCCGATGATCGCAGTAGCAGACACATTGAAGGCTTTGGCCAATTGAAAGATCGTGATCAAGGAGGGTTGTTTATGACCATGTTCGAGAAGGGAGATAAAGCTTCTATCCATGTGACTCAACTCGGCAAGTTTCTCCTGGGAGAGATTGTTTGCCTTCCTCAGTTTCCTGACGACTTGTCCGAATGCCTCTTCGATAGTCAAGTTTGCCTCCTTGTTGAGGCAACTTAACAGAATTGGTAGAGATATTCTGTTGACTATAGACAACAATAGTTGATATAAAGCTTCACATTAAAAGGATCAGTCTGCGGAGTTCCCCTGCTTCGTCCAGACCGATGCCGCAAGTCTGTGCCCATTGCAGGCCGGATACAATTCAATAGAGGATACGGCATGAACAACATAGGCGTTATCCTGGTGGTTGGCGAAACCTCGGAATCCATGGAACTGCTGACGGAGCACCTGACAGCCGAAGGCTATCAGGTGCGTCTGGCCGACAGCGGAAAAGTGGCGCTGACTTTCGCAGCAGCCAGGCCGCCGGAATTGATCTTGCTGGACAATCACTTGCCGGATATGGATGGTTTTGAAGTATGCCGGCGGCTCAAGACGAGGGAGGAGAGTCGCACCATCCCCATCATCTTTATCAATGCGTCCCCGGACGTGGATACGCAGGTGGCGGGTTTGCGGCTCGGCGCCGTGGACTTCATCACCCTGCCGTTCCACCCGGAAGAATTTCTGGCCCGTATCCAGACCCATCTGGAACTGGGTCGGTTGCATGCGCGGCTGGAACAAGAGGCAGCCCACCTGCGAATGGCCAACGCGCAACTCCAGCGAGAGATTGCCGAATGCAAGCGGGTGGCGGCGGAGATAAGGAAAATTTCATTGCGCGACGAGCTGACAGGACTGTACAACCGGAGAGGATTCATCACCCTGGCAGAGCAGCAACTCAGAGCCGCGAAGCGGGCCAAAAGTCAGATCATGTCCGTCTTCATCGATGTCGATGACCTGAAAGGGATAAACGATACCCTGGGCCATAAAGAAGGCGACAAGGTCCTGATAGATACAGCAACCATTCTCCGCGCGACCTTCAGGGAATCGGACATCTTAGCGCGTATCGGCGGGGACGAGTTTGCCGTCCTTACCAGCGACGTGACGGAATTGAGTAAGGAAGCCTTTTCGCTACGCCTGCAACAAGGCATTGATGACTGGAATGGAAGAGAATTTCGCCAGTACCAGCTCGCCCTGAGCTGGGGCGCCGCTACTTATGTTCCCGAATCATCCCTGTCTTTGGACCAACTTATCTCAGCGGCTGACGAGTTGATGTACGCCCAGAAAAAGACCAAGCTAATCGGGAGGATTTGAGTGGATGCTATTAGGCGCATGCTGGTGGATAAGGAATGTCAACAGAGTATTGAACGTGCGGGCTACCTTGGGAGCCGCGATTCAGGCTATTGTGGAGGCTATTGAAACGAGAGCCCCCCTTTTTTATTGACATTTAACCGGCCTCTCTTAGATCTGCTGTGAATGATAGATAGAAAGACTCCTTCCCTAACCCAAATTC
>CAZYFL010000420.1:0-1640 GCA_964646805.1 uncultured Elusimicrobiaceae bacterium
GCATCTTCATTCTGACTCCTGAATTCTGAATTCTATCTACCTGAGTAGTTACAATATATGAAAAATCGGACGCCTTAACGGAGGAGATAATGAAGAAGACCGCAAAAAAAACTGCCAAAGCCTCAGACCTTACCTGTGCCGGCAAGAACGGCTACGAGAGAATCTCCCCCGGCGAGCTTAAACATTCGGAGGAAGTCAGTAAGCTTTACATGGATTTCATAGGCAAGGCCAAGACCGAACGCGAGGCTCACGATGAGGCAGTGTCTCTGTTGCAGGCGGCAGGCTTCAAAAATATGGCGGAGCATGAAAAGAGCGGCGCGCGCCTTATCCCCGGCGACAAGATCTACCGCTCCTGCGAAGGAAAAACGCTGATGGCGGTTACAATAGGCAAAAAGCCGCTGGAGGCCGGCCTGCACATAGTAGGCGGGCACACGGATTCCCCCCGCATAGATCTCAAGCAGAACCCGCTTTACGAAAACAGCGGCCTGGCGCTGCTGGACACGCACTACTACGGCGGCATAAAGAAATACCAGTGGGTGACCATCCCGCTGGCGTTACACGGCGTTTTTATCAAACCCGACGGGAAAAAGGTGACGGTCAGCATAGGCGAGGACCCTTCCGATCCGGTGTTCTGCATAACCGACCTGCTGCCGCACCTGGCGGCTGACCAGTACAAAAAAACCATCGGCGAAGCCATCCCCGGCGAGGACCTAGACGTTGTGGCCGGCTCCATACCGGTCGCCGAAAAAAACCGCAAGGAAAAATTCAAGTACAACGTGCTCAAGCTGCTCCGCGCGAAATATGGGGTAAAGGAAGCGGACTTCCTGTCCGCTGAGTTGGAGATGGTGCCGGCCGGGCGTCCGCGCGAGGCGGGGCTGGACCGTTCCATGATACTGGCCTACGGCCACGACGACCGCGTCTGCGCCTACACCGGCCTGAAGGCCCTGCTGGATCTGAAAGCCACCCCGGAATATACCTCCTGTGTGCTGCTATGCGACAAGGAGGAGATAGGCTCCGTGGGCGCCACCGGCATGGCCTCCAATTTTTTTGAAAACACCGCAGCCGAGCTTCTCAACCTCACAACGCCTTCCTACAGCGAACTGACGCTCAAACGCGCCCTCAGCAACTCCTGGATGCTCTCAGCCGATGTAAACGCGCTGTTTGACCCGATGTTCCCCTCCGTCTCCGAAAAGCGGAACTCCGCCTTTCTCAACCACGGCGTCTGCGTGACCAAGTACTGCGGCTCGCGCGGCAAATCAGGCTCCTCAGATGCCAGCGCCGAGTTCCTGGCGCACATCCGCCGCATCTTCGACAGGAACGGCGTAATCTGGCAGACCGGCGAGCTGGGAAAGGTTGACCAGGGAGGCGGCGGCACTATCGCCTGGCTGATGGCCCGCTACGGCATGCGGGTGGTGGACTGCGGCGTAGGGCTTTTCTCCATGCACGCCCCCATGGAACTGGCCGGCAAGCTGGACATCTACATGGCCTATAAAGGCTACCTGGCTTTTCTGAAGGACGGAAGAAAATAATGAAAAACGGGAACTACTCAGGTAGATAGAATTCAGAATTCAGGAGTCAGAATGAGGATGCCAGCGACAAGATTTGATGACCTGGTGGTGTGGCAAAGGTCCCAGCAGTTT
>CAZYFL010000421.1:0-1618 GCA_964646805.1 uncultured Elusimicrobiaceae bacterium
GCAAGAAAATCCTCGTCGATAAAATTGGCCTCTCGACGGGGGAACTTCAGTCTAAAGTATAACATAATTCGCCTCTGCGATTCAGGCTGCCCCCTGTCAAAATTCGGCCCCCGTAGCGCCCCACCGCATCCTGCCGGACGGGCAGTATGCTAAAATTGTTGATATTATGAACTTTGTTTTTCTCTCGCCGCATTTCCCGCCGAATTATTATCTTTTCTGCCGACGCCTGAAAGAAGCGGGGTTCACTGTGCTGGCCATAGGAGAACCTGAATTTGGGGAACTCCGCCCGGAACTGCGGGAGGCGCTGACGTGGTACTATAAAGTAGACAACCTGCACAATTACGCAGAACTCGCCGCAGCCTGTAATTTTTTCACCGGCCGCTTCGGCCCGCTAGACCGCATAGATTCCCTCAACGAATACTGGCTTGAAACCGAAGCGCGGCTACGCACCGAATTCGGGGTTTACGGGATCAAGAACGACGCCATAGCCGACATACGGCATAAGTCGCGGATGAAAAAGATTTTTGCCGCCGCCGGCATACCGCACGCCCGCGGCCGCCTGGCAGCCGCCCCCGGCGATGCGCTTGCCCTGGCGCGGGAAACCGGCTTCCCCATTATTGTGAAACCGGACGACGGGATGGGCGCCGCTTTCACCTATAAACTTGAAAACGCAGCCCAGGTGGACGAATTTTTTGCCGGCAAACCGGACCGTGAATTTATAGCCGAAGAATTTATAGGCGGCGGCATAGTAACCTTCGACGGCCTTGCGGACAGTGAAGGAAGAATAGTTTTCTGCACTTCGCATGTCTACGGGGAAGGGATAATGGAGACGGTACTGGCCGATTCCCACATGTATTATTACTCTACGCGGGAAATACCCGCGGACCTGGAACATGCCGGCCGGAAACTGGCGGCGGCTTTCAACGTAAGGGAGCGGTTTTTCCACTTTGAGTTTTTCCGCGGGGAAGACGGAACACTTTGCGCCCTTGAAGTTAACATCCGGCCTCCCGGCGGCTTTACCGTGGACATGTTTAACTATTCCTGCGACCTGGATCTATACGCGGTCTGGGCGCGGGTTATGACCGGAATTCCGGTCTCGCTGGATTATACAAGGAAATATCTCTGCTGCTATATAGGGCGGAAGTACCGTCTTTCCTACAAGCGCTCCCATGGGGAAATAATAACCAGGCTGGGCTCCATGTTGATGCAGTACCAGGAACTGCCGGCGGTGCTTGCCCGCGCCATGGGCGACTGCGGTTATATAGTAAGGGCTGAAAAGCCGGCTGACATAATGGAAGCGGTAAAATTTATCCAGGATCAAAAATAGACGATAGGTGTGTAAGAACAAGAGTCAGAATGAGGATGACGGCGACAAGGAAGGCTCCACCATTCTAAATTCTGTCACAGAGCCTTACATTTGCTACGGGAAGGTCAGACAGGGCTCAGATAGCTTATTGTAAAGGAGGTCCGGTCCACCCTCTTCTCAAGAACGACCATGCCTTGCGATTCAAGGGAGGCGACAACTTCGTCTGCCGCCTTTTTCGCATCGTTTGAGAATGGGTATGTGCCGCTTTTATATTGCTCTATCCTGGCATCACCTGGCGCCAGGAAGACCAGC
>CAZYFL010000422.1:0-1612 GCA_964646805.1 uncultured Elusimicrobiaceae bacterium
GGGAAACCGACGCAAGGGTTTCCTCGGCCCGGGTGCGCAGGGCAAGCCCGCCGCCCCTCGCAACGACACAGAGGGAACTGAGCAGTTACAAAGATAGAGGTAAAGGCGGAGGTGGAGCAGGAAGTTGCAGTCACTTTACCTATATCTGCTGTTCCTATGACTTTGCCTGGCTGCCGTATTCCCAGGCGGAATAGCGTAGCCAGAAAATCCGGAAAAACCCGGCCAGGAACTCTTCCCTTGACACCCCGGCGCCTTTTATAGCTTTAACGCTGACGGCGGCATCAAGTTTTACGGTATTGTTGAGATTCACCCCCACACCCAGCAGCAACCAGCTTGGCGCGCGGTTTATAGATGAGGACTCAGTAAGGATCCCTGAAATCTTAAGCCACTTGCGGCGGCGCGGATGCCAGGCGTAAACATCGTTGGGTTTCTTTATGCGCGTCTTTATGTCGTAAAGTTCCGTTATGGTTTCGGCCACGGCCTCGCCGCTGAGCACACTCAAATCGGGCAGGAATTTAAGTCTGGTTTCCGGCTTTATCAACAGCGTCATGTAAAGACCGCCCCGCCCTGACTCCCATTCCCGGCCCAGCCGGCCTCTGCCGTCAGTCTGGGTTTCGGCCAACACCAGGGTTTTTTCAGCCGTGCCTTCCATGGCCAGCTCCCGTGCCACCGCCTGGGTAGAGGTAACTTCTTCCAGGCAGACTATCTTGCTTATGCCGGGCAGAGCGGCAAGGTTTAAATCAGCGCAATTACATTTTTTCATTCTGCCCTTAACTCAAAAGAGATGTCCAAAGGCTTCGCCCCGCTGGTTATAGACCCGACGGAGATACGGTCCGGCCCCAGCCTGGAATAACGCGCGGCCTTAGCCAAATCCACGCCGCCGGAAATCTCTATCTCCGGCCTTTTGCCCTTATGCTTTTTTATAAGCGCTATGGCCCTTTTCATGGCCGCAAAATCCATATTGTCCAGCATCATAATGTCGGCGCCCAACGGCAGGAAAGCTTTTACCTGCCCGAAGCTTTGCGCTTCAATCTCTATTTTCAACCCCGGTTCAGCCAGCCTCATAGCGGCCATTCTGCCGGCCAGTTTTGCCGGGCTGCCGCCCGCCAGCGCCACATGGTTATCCTTTATCATGGCCATGTCATAAAGCCCCATACGGTGGTTCGCCGCCCCGCCGCAGACCGCGGCGTATTTTTCCACAGCCCGCAGGCCCGGCAGGGTCTTCCTGGTATCGTAGATTTTAGTGCGGCGGTTTTTAACAACCGAAGAAAAAAGCGCGGCCCTGGTGGCCACGCCGCTCATATGCTGCAGAAAATTAAGGGCGGTGCGCTCTGCCGTAAGAATGGAAGCCGGCCCCTCAATTTTCATAAGGACCGCGCCCTTCCTGATGCGCGCGCCGTCCCTAGCCATTATCTTTACCCTGGAACCGGGCGCCGCCAGCTCAAAAACACGCCTAGCCACCCCCAGCCCGCAAACCACCCCGCTATCCCCGGCCCGCATCTCGCCACAAAACCGCGTCCCAAGAGGAACAAAAAACCGGGTAGTAACATCCCCGGGCCCGAGATCTTCCCGAATGGCCGCCCTGATAACCGCATCAAATTCTTTCATCTAG
>CAZYFL010000423.1:0-1584 GCA_964646805.1 uncultured Elusimicrobiaceae bacterium
CATTCCCGACTTCTGACTCCTGAATTCTGACTACTGGCTACCTGAGCAGTTACGGAAAACCATGAAAATCCTTATTGCCGCGAGCGAAGCTTTTCCCTTCTGCAAGACCGGTGGTCTGGCCGACGTTACAGGGGCGCTGTCGCAGGTTTTTTCAAGGGCAGAAGACACCGAGGTGGCGCTTTTCCTGCCGCGCTACCGCAATGTGGGCGGCGGGGCATTCTCGCTTAAAGCCGTGGGCGGCAGTTTCCTGATCCCGGTGGGCAACAGAGTGGAAACCGCCACCATGAGCCATGTGCAATGGGGCAAAGTGGCCGTCTACTTTATTGAAAACCCCAAATATTTCGACCGACCGGGCATATACCGCGCCGTCGGGGGCGACTACGAAGATAACGATGAAAGATTTATTTTCTTTTCGCGCGCGGCGCTGGAGGGCGCTAAATTCATAGGCTTCAAACCCGACGTGATACACTGTCACGACTGGCAAACCGGCCTGTTGCCCGCCTACCTGCGCACACTTTACCGCATGGATTCCTTCTACGCCAGGACAGCCTCCGTGTTTACCATACACAACATCGCCTACCAGGGGATGTTTCCCAGGGAGACCCTGCTTAAGGCCGGCTTCTCCTGGCCGGACTTCACACCCGAACGCCTTGAGTTTTACGGTGGGATAAACTTCATGAAGTCGGCGCTGGTTTTCGCGGATTTGGTAACCACCGTCAGCCCCACCTACGCGAGCGAGATACAGTATCGGCCTGAATTCGGCCATGGGCTTGAGGGCGTTCTGAAGCGCCGCACTTCGGATCTGTTCGGCATCCTCAACGGCATAGATGAGGAAATCTGGGACCCGGCAACCGACGCCTTCCTGGAGCGCGGTTATGAACTGAAGAGCTTCCAGCGCGGCAAGGCGGCGGCCAAGAAAGCGCTTCAGAAGGAGCTTGGCCTTGAAGAAAACAAAGACCTGATACTGGCCGGGGTTGTGAGCCGCCTGGACCATCAGAAGGGGCTGGATATTCTGCTGGGGATAGCGCCGGAATTCCTGGATAAAATGCAGTTCGTGGCGCTGGGCTCGGGGGACCCGGGGCTGACTGACGCCTTAGGAACGCTGGCGGGGCAGAACCCCGGGAGCGTGGCCTTCAGATCCGGTTTCGACGATGCCCTGGCCCACCGCATTTACGGCGGCTCGGATATTTTTATCATGCCTTCGCGCTTCGAGCCTTGCGGCCTCAGCCAGATGATCGCCATGCGCTACGGCGCGCTGCCAGTGGTGACGCGCACTGGCGGGCTTAAGGACACGGTGGTCTACAATGGGGAGCCGAAGGATTCCAACGGCTTCGCCATAGACAATCCCGACGAAGGGGAACTGCGTTCCGTGCTGGGGCATATTGTGTCGCTTTACGGCTGGCGCGAGAACTGGAATATGATGGTGCGTAACGCCATGCGCGGCGACTACTCCTGGGGCAAGTCTGCCGGGGCATACCTGAAGCTGTTCAACATAGCGGCGCAGAGACGGCAGTTGTAGTTTATTACGGCATCGTAACTACTCAGGTAGACAGAATTCAGGAGTCAGAATTCAGAATAGCCTGC
>CAZYFL010000424.1:0-1580 GCA_964646805.1 uncultured Elusimicrobiaceae bacterium
AATTCGACCTGGATCCGGCCATTTACAACACTCTCAGGCGCGTCTTTCGCTTCACTGGCAGCTACACCGCCTTCATCCCCTCTTACGATATGCCGTGGGCTTACCTCTATTGCACGGATGACCCGGCCCGCGCGCCCGACGGGCTTAAAGCCGCCGCCCTTGACCGCGCGGCGGCCAAAAGACTTAAGCGCCCGCTGAAGTATTCGGACGGACTGACCATAACCGGAGCCTTCCGCCTCCCTAAATACTACAGGGACAGGATAAAGGCCTCGCGCGCTATAATAACCGCGGCACATCCCATGTTTTTCAGCACTTCGCAACATTGATTGTAGAATGGAGCCTTATGAAAAAAATTAAAAAGACGGCAAAAAAAGCGGTCAAGGCCGTTCCGGCAAAAAAACGCTCTGCCCGTTTTGTCGGCGCCTCCGAGGCGCTGACAAAACGGGAACTGGCGGAAATCGCGGCCGGCCTCAGCGAGATGAAAACGGACATCGCCAAGAACGTGGAGGACAAGAAAAATCTGGACATGCCCGAACCTGAAGTGGGGGACTCTATAGACCAAGCCACGCAGAGCCTGGACAAGGAGATACTCTTTGAGCTTTCAGACAACGAGCGCAAGATACTGCGCAACATAGAGGCGGCGATGCGCAAGATGGAAAAGGGGGACTACGGCCTCTGCGAGCACTGCAAGAATATCATTGAGAAGAAGCGCATAAAAGCGCTGCCCTCGGCCCGCTACTGCATAACCTGCCAGAGCGGCTCGGAAAAGAACAGGGTGTAGGAAAAAAAGGATTAAGGATTAAGGATTAAGGACTGCAAAGAGCGCCGGTAATGACCATTCCCCTTCCTTTCTCAGCCTTTATCCTTTATCTCATAAGAGGCGGCGGCGGCGCGTCCACCTTGGACACGACCTGCACCTCCGTCTTACGCCAGTTTTTAGCCTTGGCTGTTATCAGGAACTTATGCCCGTTGGAGGATATCATAAGGGTGCCGGGCGTAAGCGTCTGAAAAAGCTCGGCCCTGACAGCGTTAACATTGCCGGTGAGGTCCGCAAGCGTCCGCAGGTCGTTGGTATAATGTCCCTTGCGCCGCAGGTATATCTCCTCCAGCTTAGCCAGCTTTGAGATGGTGCGGTGCGCCGCTATTATCTGCTTTTTCTCGTAGGGAGTAACCTTCAGCGCCGTGTTGTTCAGCCAGTTGCCGGTTAAAATCACCATCATACCCCAGGAGGCGGCCAGCACCAGGCCTTCGGCCCAGTCGCTGCGCCCGCGTATGCTTATAACGCGGCTTCCCGCAACATAATCGTGCAGAGCCCTCTTGTTCCCGGTCACGAGCGCCGCCAGATAGCCCAGATTGAAAGTGGCAGAGCTTAAGAAATAAGCCAGGGACCTCGCAAAAGCCCGGGGCAGGGAGAGATCGCTGCCGTCTTTGGCCTTCACCCTGATATTCAGCATATACTTGCCCAGCGTGGCGCGGCCGCCGCTTGAGAACACGGTTTCGTAAATAATATAAAGCCCTATCCAGAAGAATTTCCAGCTCCACTCGTTGACAGTGGTATAGGAAAAAAAACCCGCTCTCAC
>CAZYFL010000425.1:0-1576 GCA_964646805.1 uncultured Elusimicrobiaceae bacterium
TCGTTAAACGGTTCTTCGCCAAACGCCGTCGTAAGCCGGCCAACTCGGACGGGTCTCGGGCCAGGCGTACGGCGGCCGCTTCATATTCCGCAAGGGAACGTGTAATCAGTTCCGGCAGCCTGATTGCCGTCAGCAGGCTCCCGGCGACCCGCGACGCAAAGGTTTCTCCCGGGCAGGTCAGAATCGGCAGTCCCACCCACAGCGCCTCACTGGCCGTGGTGTGCGCATTGTACGGCATGGTGTCGAGGAAAAGGTCGGCAAGACGAAACCGTGCCAGGTGGTTATCCGTGGACACTTTAGGCGCGAATACCAAGCGGTCAGGGTTCACCCCTCGTACTTTTGTCTCACGTCTCAAGTTCGCCAACGCTCCACTATTGGCTTCCAGGAGCCACAGCACGCTCCCCGGGATCTTCTTGAGCAACCGCATCCAGACATCAAAGACAGCGGCGGTAATCTTGAACGTGTTGTTGAAACAGCAGAAGACAAATCCGTCTTCCGGCAGTCCCATCTCTCTTTTCGTCGGGGTGCGCGAGGCAATTTTGCGCTTGCGATCATTGGCCTGATAACACTCCGGTAAATACACGATCTTTTCCGAAAAGAACGGCTCATGCCCAGGCGGGGTAATGAACCGGTCGGTGATGATATAGTCCACAAACTCCGCGCCCATGGTACCCGGATAGCCCAGCCAGTTGACTTGAATGGGTGCAGGCCGCAACGCGGCAATCTCTGTGCGGGCTCCTTTCGTGTAGCCCAGCAGATCCACCAGAACATCAATGCGATCCTCATAAATCCGGCGGGCAGTCTCCTGGAATGACGTGGTCCGTACGTCCACAAACCGGTCGCAGGCGCGCTCCAGGCGTTTCCTCATCACGCTCCCATCATCCCGTCCACATGAATACGCGTACACTTCAAACTCCTGCCGGCCATGCAGCTCAAAAAGTTCCGCAATCAAACAGGCGACAGCATGCGCACATAAATCCGCGGATAAATAGCCGATCCGCAGCCTGGGCTTGGGAGCGCGCGCAAAGTGAAACCCCAGTTGCGCCCGCTGCAGGGCAGCAGAAGGCAAGAGGGTGGCCGCACGATTGCGAGCGCACACGAGTTGCTCGGCGGGCGTACTTGGAATCGAGAGGAGCGTAAACGGAGAAATACCAACACGACTTGTCCCATGAACGAGTTTTATTTGCCGATCAAATAAATCGTCCAGCCCTGACCACTCACACAGGTGCTGCAATTGATGCATCAACTGGTTTTCAGTATCGCCATAATCCGGCTTAAGCGCCAGCGCCCGCCGGTAGTGAACGACCGCCTCCTCCAGCCTGCCCTGCTCGATCAACGCATTGCCCAAGTTAATGTGCGCTTCCACAAAGTCCGGCTTGAGGGCCAATGCCTGCCGGGATTGCGCTTCCGCCTCACCGAATTTGCCCTGATTAAACAGCACGATGCCGAGGTTGCCGTGGGCGTCGGCGCAATCCGGCTGAACTGCCAGCGCCTGCCGGTACTGCGCCACCGCTTCATCCGGCTTGAATTGCTCCTTCAGCACATTCCCCAGATTGATGTGGGCCATGGCATACGC
>CAZYFL010000426.1:0-1574 GCA_964646805.1 uncultured Elusimicrobiaceae bacterium
TGGTTGAGATCCGTGACCTCAAGGGAAATCCGGTGCTGGATCCCGAGATGCAGAAGCCGATCATGAAAGCGACGAAGTGCGATTTGTGCGCTTCCCAGCTCGGCGGGCCTGCCTGCGTGCGGGCATGTCCGCACGACGCGCTCCAGCGGACGGATTTTCAAACGGTGATTCGCCGGCGCAAATAAACCGTACGGGTTTACCGTATCATTGCGGGAAAATCAAAAAGAAATCGCGTAGCAGGGGCGTCTCGCCCCGGATAATGGATACTCCAGCGGGGCAAGATGCCCCGCCTACGCGGTTCCCTCGCAATGACAATGCTAAACAGACACAATAAACCTTGTGAAAATTTTCAAACCTTCCTACCCGCGGCTTGGGCTGGCGGCTTTTGTCTTGGCCGCGCTACTCATAGTCCAGAGCTACCACGCGCGCCTTAACCTGACCCGCCCTGCAATTGCCAGCGGCTGGGCCCTCGCGGCTGTGATCGTTTTTCTTTCCCTATTCAACGTGAGAAAAAAATTTCCGATGCTGCCTTTGGGAAAGGCTGAAACCTGGCTCAAACTTCATGTGGTGGGTGGCGCTCTGGCGCTCCCCTTTTTTTGGATCCATACAGGAACCCTCTGGCCGCAGGGCTATTACGAACAGATTCTGGCCTTGCTTTTTTATCTTTTGACCGCCAGCGGCATCGCGGGCTTTATCCTGCAGAAGATCTACCCGGGGCATCTGACGCAGACGGAAGTCGAGATTATTTACGAACGCATCCCGTCTGAAATTTTCGAGATTCGCACCCGTGCGGAGGCCTTGATTTTGGAATGCACGCAAAAGACCGGCGTGGATACTTTGGCCCAGTTTTACCTTGAGACCTTGAACCCTTTTTTCCGCAAGCCGCTTTTCTTTGCCAGCCACGCGGTGGGCCGCCAAAAAGCCGCGCACTGGCTCCGCCACCAGTTTGGCACGGTGAAGCGTTACTTAAATGAGGCCGAGAGCAGCTACCTCGCGAAACTCGAGGCCTTGGCGGAAATGAAAAATAAAATCGATATTCACTACGCGCTTCAGACCGTAATGAAGGGCTGGCTGCTTATTCACGTACCTTTAACTGCCGTGCTTCTGGTTTTTGTCCTTTGGCACATCCTGCTGGTCCACGCCTATGCACTGTAATTCACCGTTCGATAAATTCGCTGGGGCGTTCCCGAATTGTCATTCCCGCACGGTGTTAAGCGGGAATCCAGAAGTTAAAAACCTGGATTCCTGCTTCCGCAGGAATGACAAAACCTCCAACGGACTTGTTGAGCAAAGCACTAATTAACCCGATGATTGACGAAATGGATTATTTCAAACACACACGCAGCGCTTACGAGCGCCCGGATTTCAAATATCGCTGCGGCCGCCAGCGGCGTTGGCAGAAGCCCTGCCCCGAGGGGCCCCGTCCGGACGGTTCCTGCGGCGGAACTGCAGAATGCACCCCCTTTAAAAAAGGGGACCGCTATGAATGCCGCCGTCCGCTTAGCGCCGGAGGCCCGTGTGCAGAAGGGCCGCTGGCCGACGGCTCCTGTTCCCAAAGTCATCCGCCCTGTATC
>CAZYFL010000427.1:0-1565 GCA_964646805.1 uncultured Elusimicrobiaceae bacterium
ATTCCCGACTTCTGACTACTGTATTCTGACTACTGGCTACCTGAGCAGTTACCTTTAATCCCAGATTATACCCTATTTTTTGGCCGCACCGCCGCCGACGCCCGCGCTCGCGCCCGCCGCCGTCTTGCCGGCCTTGCGGATGATGTGCTCGCCCTGGTATTTAATGCCGGTACCCTTGTAGGGTTCCGGGGGCCTTATGCGCTTTATCTGGGCAGCCAAGTTGCCCACGGCTTCCCTGTCTATGCCTTTTATGGTAAGTACCACCTGCTTAGGATCGAAAGACATCCTGATACCAATCGGTATGTCCACTATCACAGGGTGCGAGAACCCCAATTGCATGGTGACGCGGTTCCCTTCCACCGCGCCCTTAAAACCCACGCCGCTGATCTCAAGCACCTTTTCAAATTCTTTCGTGACGCCGCTGACCATGTTGTTGACGCGCGCCCTGGCCGTGCCGAAAAGGGCGGACTTGTCCGCAGCGCCCTGGGCTATGCTGATATTGATATTGGAGTCCTTAACCTCGGCGTTGATACCCTCTGGCAGGGAATAAAGCAACTTCCCCAGCGGGCCCTCAACCAGGACCTTCCTGTCTTCAACTCTTGCTTTTACCTTGTCCGGAAGCGCAATCGGTTTTTTCCCAATTCTGCTCATATTTTTACCTCTTAATTTAATCTTTCCCTGTTTGCCTGTTACCACACCTGGCAGAGCACTTCACCTCCGAGTTTCTGCTTCCTGGCAGCGGCGTCCGTCAACAGTCCCCTAGAAGTTGAAACTATGGTCACGCCGAAAGCGGCGCGGACATGAGGCATTTCATCGTGGCCCCTGTAAATGCGCAGGCCGGGTTTTGACACGCGGCGGATACCGTTTATCACCGGCTGCTTGTCCATAGTGTACTTCAACGTGATGCGTATCACGCCGCGCCTGTCTATGGTCTTATCCAGTTTGGGGTCAAGCACCTTAAAATTGGAAACAAAACCCTCGTCCCTGAGGAGTTTCACGAGCCCTGCCTTAATACCTGAGAATGGCACATCCACCCGCTCTTTTTTCTTGGTTGTGGCGTTCTTTATCGCGCACAGCATGTTTGATATAGGATCCATTTTTTCACCTCGTAAGCCGAAAACTATTCAGTAAACCGCAAACCCCTTTTGCCCGTGACCTGTGTCTCGCCTGCCTGCAGGCAGGCGGCTTCTCTTTACCAGCTTGATTTCCTCAGGCCGGGGATCAGACCCTCGTGCGCCATCTTCCTCAGGCATATCCTGCAGAGGCCGAAATCACGGTAATAGCCTCGCGGTCTGCCGCAGATCTGGCAACGGTTGCGGAAGCGCGTGGAGAACTTCTGAGGTTTGCGCATCTTCGCCATCCAAGCATATGTAGCCATGTCTTTCTCCTGTTTTATCTAAAGCTGAGTAACTCAGCTCCCTCTGCGTCCTTGCGAGCGAGGGCGGGCAAAAAACTTCAGCGCTTCAGCGCTAGTGTAGTGTCCCGCAAATAACTGGTCATTTGACTGTCCGATTTTGGGCTGCGCCGAAGTGGAATGAAGCGACGCGTACTACATGTACGTTAGC
>CAZYFL010000428.1:0-1561 GCA_964646805.1 uncultured Elusimicrobiaceae bacterium
AAGCTTATCTGGAAGCCGCTCACGCCCGCAAGCGAACCGGCCGGGGCCCGTATTTCGGCCGGGTAATCGGGGAGGGTGCTTAAATCGTTGCCCGCTATGGCGGTGGCGTTGGCGAACTGGCTGCCCACCAGCTGTATGCCGTCGCCCGAATCTCCGGCGAAACGCACCGTAACAGAGTTGAGCTGGTTGACGTTTACCTTCCTGCCGTTCTTTGTCTTGTTCATTGTAGGTTGGCACCTCTTGTCTGGTTTAAGGCTCTGCCAGGAACATCATCTCCGGCCTGCCTGCCGGCAGGCAGACACTGGACTTTATACGGAGAATTATACTACAAATTATATTATGAAACTTCTTGAATGCGAAGGGAAAGATATTTTCGCCAGGTACGGGATACCGCTGCTCAAACGGGCGGGGATACTGAAATTGGGTGAAAATCCGGAAAGCCTGGAACTGGACGGACCCGGTCCCTGGGTTGTAAAAGCCCAGGTACTGGCCGGCGGACGCGGCAAGGCAGGCGGCATCAGACTGGCCAGGACCGCGGCCGAAGCCAGGGAAGCCGCCGGCAAAATGCTGGGTATGCAGCTGATAACCCGTCAGACGCAGGGCAAGTCTCTTACGGTGGAAGAAGTACTGGTTGAAGAGGCCTGCGAAATAGCGCGTGAAATTTACATTTCGGTGGTGTTGGACCGCAAGGGGTCCTGCCCCACGGTAATAGCCTCGGCCGAAGGAGGCATGTCCATAGAGGAACTGGCTCAGGACCAGCCGGAAAAAATAATCAGGCTGCCGGTGGATGTTGAAGCCGGCCTGCTAGACTTCCAGGCGCGCCAACTGGCCTTTGACCTGAAGATACCCCGGGAAAATTTTTTAGAATTCATTGTTTTCGCCCGGCAACTGGTGCGCGTATTTATTGAAAAAGATGCCAGCCTCGTTGAAGTTAATCCCCTGGTGATAACCGGCGACGGCCGCCTCATTGCCATAGACTCCAAGATAACAATCGACGACAACGCGCTGTTCCGCCACAAGGACCTGGCGGCAAAACCCGACCACGAGGCCTCCGAAATAGAAAAAGAGGCCAAAGGGATAGGGATAAACTACATAGGCCTTGACGGCGACATCGGCTGCCTGGTCAACGGGGCGGGGCTGGCTATGGCCACCCTAGACACGGTTAAGCTGGCCGGCGGCGACGCGGCCAACTTTCTGGACGTGGGCGGCGGCGCCAACGTGGACCAGATCACCCGCGCCTTCCAGATAATACTGAAAGATTCCAAAGTTAAGGCCGTGCTGGTAAATATTTTCGGCGGCATCATGAAGTGCGACAACATAGCCGCCGGCGTGGTGGAAGCCTCAAAGAAAGTGAAGATAACCGTACCGCTTATAGTGCGCCTTGAGGGGACCCGCGTAAAAGAAGGAAGGGAAATACTGGCCGGATCCGGCCTGAAGCTGGAGCAGGCAGCTTCGCTTTGGGAAGCCGCGCAGAAAGCGGTGGCGGCAGCAAAAGAATGAGGGTCAAAGGGTAACTACTCAGGTAGATAGAATTCAGAATTCAGGAGTCAGAATGAAGATG
>CAZYFL010000429.1:0-1528 GCA_964646805.1 uncultured Elusimicrobiaceae bacterium
GCAGCCCAAAATCGGACAGTCAAATGGCCAGCTATTTGCGGGACACTACACTAGCTGTTGGAGGCTTATTGGCAGGCTATTCTGAATTCTGACTCCTGAATTCTGTCTACCTGAGTAGTTACAAACCATCCAAAATCTCCATTGGGATGAGTTCAAAGCAAAATGAAATACACAAAAGTCTTTATTGACGCCATCGGCTACGAACTTGCCCCCAATGTGGTCACCTCTTCGGAACTGGAGAAGCGCATACTCCCGATGCTGGACGCCCTGCATATCCCTCCCGGCCAGCTTGAAGCCCTGACCGGCATACGCGAGCGGCGGTGGTGGAATCCCGGCTTCGCCCTTTCTGAAGGCGCCGCCCGCGCGGCCCGCAAAGCCCTTGAACAAGCCGGGCTCTCTGCGGCCGACGTCGGCGCGCTGATCTATGCCGGGGTATGCCGCGAACACAGCGAACCTGCCACGGCCGCTGCGG
Organism: uncultured Elusimicrobiaceae bacterium; assembly: GCA_964646805.1. Taxonomy (GTDB): domain Bacteria; phylum Elusimicrobiota; class Elusimicrobia; order Elusimicrobiales; family UBA9959; genus UBA9959. The sequence goes on from CAZYFL010000429.1 coordinate 473, forward strand.
TAGCCGACAAGCTGGGCGTTAAGCCCTATACAGCCGTTTTTGATATCTCTAACGCCTGCCTGGGCATCCTCAACGGCATGCTGGACATAGCCAACCGGATAGAGCTGGGGCAGATAAAGGCCGGGATGGTTGTATCCTGCGAATCTTCCCGTGAAATCAACGACAGCATGATAGCGCAAATGCTGCTCGACAGGTCTTTTGACAATTTCCGGCTTTCGCTCGCCACGCTTACCGGCGGCTCAGGGGCGGCGGCGGTAATCCTTACGGACGGCTCTTTTGGCAGCGGCCATAAAAAGCACAGGCTGCTGGGCGGCGCATACCGTTCGGCCTGCGAACATCACAGCCTCTGCGTCTGGCACGGCGGTAAAATGTCCACCGACGCTGCGTCGGTCCTGAAGCACGGCGTAGCCCTCGGGCAGCAGACCTGGACGGCTTTGCTGGCGGAATTAAACATGCAGGCGGAAGAATTCGGAAAAGTCATCTGTCACCAGGTCGGCGAAGCGCATAAAAAGACCGTGCTGGCCGCGCTGGGAATACCTGAAAATAAGGATTTTTCCACCTACGAATACCTCGGCAACATGGGCACCGCAGCCCTGCCGATAACCGCCGCCATAGCCGACGAAAGAGATTTCTTGAATCCCGGCGACAAAGTCGCCTTTTTAGGCATAGGCAGCGGCCTGAACACTATAATGCTCGGAATTAACTGGAGGGAGTGAGGGCAGGAGACGGGTAATTAGTTGCCTTTCTATTACCCATTCAAAATTTCAAAGTAACTACTCAGATCCCTCTGTGTCGTTGCGGGCGGCGGCGGGCTTGCCCTGCGCGCCCGGGCCGAGGAAACCCTTGCGTCGTATAAAGGGCCATTCGTAAAAGATAGGCGAAGACGAACAGAGTGGCCGCAGAGTATTTCCGGCCCTTATAATTGCGATTGTTTGATAAAGACGTTTAATCGCGTCAATCAATGATGAGCTGGGCGAATACCGCGCATCTCGGCCCTCAGTCCTTCTCCTACCCAAGTCTGAATAAGAGTCTGATAAGGCTGCTTCGTCTTCCTGG
>CAZYFL010000430.1:0-1526 GCA_964646805.1 uncultured Elusimicrobiaceae bacterium
CCAACGCCCCCTACGGCCTGGCCAAAAAGATGCTGCTGGTGCAGTCCCAGGCCTAGCGCTGACATAGCAGGACATTTCTACCTGCCGCCGCCCCGGCATTTTAAAAATCCCTACAAATCCGTCTCCGCATGTTGCTTCTGGTTGTACTATATGCTATGTTATGGGACATATGGTTGAGAGAAAATACTGGCGGAGTCTAATAGATCAAGCCCTTGCCAGGCGGCCTATTGTCTGGTTGTCAGGCATAAGGCGCTCTGGTAAAACCGTGCTCTCCTCCGGTTTTCCCGGCGCTGAATACTTCGACTGCGAACTACCCAGGGTAAGGAGCATGCTGGCGGATCCGGAAATGTTTTTGGCGTCAAAAACCGGAAAACTGCTAGTTCTTGACGAAATTCATAGACTGGATAACCCTTCCGAAATATTAAAAATATCACACGACCACTTCCCGACCGTTAAAATAATCGCCACCGGCTCATCCACGCTATCAGCCTCGGCTAAATTTAAAGACACGCTTACCGGCAGAAAAACCGAGATCAGTCTTACGCCGATGAACGCCTCCGATTCGGAAGATTTTAAGATCACCGATCTAAATCTTCGTCTTCACCGCGGCGGCCTTCCTCCTTTTATTCTTGCCGACACCTACCCGGAGAAGGATTATCAGGAATGGCTTGATTCATATTGGGCCCGGGATGTGCAGGACCTGTTTAAACTTGAGAAAAGATCGGCTTTCCTTAAATTTGTGGAACTTGTCTTTGCGCAAAGCGGGGGGATCTTTGAGGCCTCAAAATTCGCCGCCCCCTGCGAAGTCGGCCGCGCTACCGTCGCCAATTATCTTTCGGTCTTGGAAGCCACCGGCGTGGCCTACCCGGTACGTCCCTTTTCCAGCCGCCTGGCTAATGAAATAGTGACGGCCCCCAAAGTATACGGCTTTGACACCGGCTTCCTGTGTTTTTTTAGGGGCTGGGACACTTTGCGGGAGGATGATAAGGGAATTCTGTGGGAGCACCTGGTTTTAAACGAGATGCTTAGCGTTCTTCAAAGCACGGACATAAACTACTGGCGCGACAAAGCCGGGCACGAGATAGATTTTGTGCTTAAAAAGCGCGGCCGGCCGCCTATGGCTATAGAATGCAAGTGGAAAGCCGCAAAATTCGACCCCGCGGCATTGCGCGTCTTCAGGCGGCGTTACCCGCAGGGCGAGAACCTTGTAATATCAAGCGATATAGACAAACCGTACGAGAAAAATGTAGGAGGCTTCAAGATCCGTTTCACTGGAATTAATACTCTTAAAACCGCGCTCCCAGCTTAACACCTTACCCAATCCGCTCCCTGATCTCCGATTCTCCCAAATGTATCCACTTTATCTTTCGCCCCAATCCTCTCAATTGCTATAATATAGATAGAAATATGGATTTATCCTCAAAACGCATAATGCTCACCGGCGGCGCCGGGTTCCTGGGCTCCTTCGTAGCCGAAAAGCTCAAAGCCCGCGGCTGTAAAGACATCTTCATCCCGACCGAGGATAA
>CAZYFL010000431.1:0-1502 GCA_964646805.1 uncultured Elusimicrobiaceae bacterium
GTCATTCAAAAAGAGATCCCTAAGGGCGACAGGATAGAGATCTGGGCCTGGCCGAAAAACGAATTCGCGAAGTGGACCGACTTGTAGTCCGTATAAGGCCTGTTTCCGTAGTCTTTCCTTAATTCCGCTCTTTCCGCTGCTTAAAAATTTTTCGGAAAAAGTTCCCTTTCCCGCTATTTCGTAATAATACAAAAATCGGGATATTTCTTTAAATTAAAAAAAAAGCCCTCTGCGTCCGGTTGTCGCCGGGCGCGTAGGGAGTGGGGGGAGCGTTTGGATTAATCGTCGGCCGGTGCGGGGTCTATGGCTTCGTAATCAACCCGCGGGTCCAACTGGCACTGTTCATCCGGCGGGCCGCAGGCGTGTTCATACAGCGACGCCTGCGCGGCCGGCCGAAACCTTGGGAATTCCACCGGTTGGCCCAGGTGGGTTAGCAGCCGCACCAATTCCTTATCGTTAAGAATTACGGCTACCGGTTTCAGTTCAAGGCCGCACTTGGGGCAGGTGAGTGGATAAACTTGAAAAACCCGCGCCAGACAGGCGGCCCAGGAGCCGACTTTCTTTTTCACTCTGTCGATTTTTTCCCGCAGGGCGGCCTGGTCCGCCTCTTTTTCCGCCTTCGCCACCAGCAGCGGCCGCAGCGGCGACCTGGGCGCGAGGGCGCCGTAATAATGAACCAGGTTCTTCTTGGGCGGCGGCATCAGCAGCGTCCAGCGCCGCAGGAACTCGACGGGCGTCATTGCCAGCATTTCCGACTTCCCCGCCTTCGGCTCGGTGCGGTAGAGCACCGTGTTGGCCTTCTCCGCGTAAACCAGCCGCTTTTGCGAAAGGGGTGGGCGCGAGCAGTACCCGACTAAGCGCTCAAGCCCTTCCCTGTCCCAATCTTTGATCAGCACCTCCTCATGTATTGAGAAGCCGGAGTTCTTCCAGGAAAGCAAATTCCCGGCGGCTTCCTGGCTTAGGCCGCAGGCCCTGCGGACGCGCTTGATAAATCTTTTGCGGACAGCCGTTACCATAGCGGCCAGTTGCGGGTCCGTAGGGCAGGGGACCGGGGTGAAGACCACTTCGTTGCGGCCCAGCACATTCATTTTCAAACTAAAGACCCCGTCCGAAACCACCGCGTGCACATGGATGTGTAAATTTAATGCCCCGCCGAACCGTTGGATGAAATGAAGCTGGGCCGGCGTGCCGGTGGTGTTTTGGCAAAGGAAGCTGTTTATTTCCTCGGAGAATATCCTTGAGAGCTCGCCCGCCAGCGCCGGCTTGTGGTTCAGGAAATAGCGTAGCCGTTTGGGGACCACTAATACCCATTGTCTGTAAGGAACAAAGGCCAGCAGCCGCTCCAGTGCCTGGCCGGTAATAATGGCAGAGCGCTTTGCGTCGCAATTTGGGCAGCCCCGGCACTTGCAGGAGAGGGCCACGAAGACATCGTGCCCGCATTTTGGGCAGCGGAAGCGCACCGCGCCATAGCGCATTATGCCGCATTCAATGAATTTCTCCAG